>CAIJIZ010000813.1 GCA_903820735.1 uncultured Pirellula sp. | reverse complement strand
ATGTGGGCAGGATTATGATTTGCGAAGGAACAAAATTCCAGCCTACCACAAAAGTTCCTCCTTATACCTGGAAAAAATCACTCTTCGACAAGGCAGGGGAGTGTGCCATTCCTCCCCGAAAACTCTTGCGCGGACCGCAAGCAACTAAGTAATTTCGCTCCACCCGAACCATCCTCGAACCGTTCTTAATGGATGGCCTAGTTCAAGTAGAAAGCAGGGAACCCCCGAAAAGCCTTTCAACGCGAACGCGTACGTTATACCGAATACCGCGATGTTCATTGGGATGACAAAGCACCATGCGAAACGACGCGAGAACCCAAGTTGATCGTACGGGACTTCACACAACTCCACGTACACTGAAAGTAGGTGGTAGGCGATGCCTACACCCAATACCAAACAACGCAGCGAGGCGGGAAGCACTAGAGCACTTAAGAGCCACAAGATCATCGGAGCGCTCGGCAAAAAAAACGGGCTGGCGCTTCGCAGCCAATCAACGTTGAATGCCATGCCGATGTCGCCGTTCGAACTCGAAGAAGACCTCGCATCGAGATCGGCCGATTCATGGGAGGGAACCGAGTCATGCGGCTCCTTCGATCCCTGTTCTTTTCTCCCCGCGGAAAGTCGCTGGAACCATTCCCCTAAATACCTGTTCAGCCAAGCTACAGCGTGTCCACCACCTTTGAAAAAAATGGTGGTAATGATTGCGTGCGATAAACGGCGTTCTCGAGCGACCCAGGACAAAAGCCACGGATTCGAGGGTTTCCTAGTTCGGAAGACAAAGAAAACTCCGAAGAATCCCAGCCAGAACATAGTGGCGTAGACCGGGTAATCAAGGGACCGAAATAGCCACTGCATCGTTTCTACAACGAAAAGGGGACTTATCGCGAGGACCCCGTAGGCAATCGGCCATTGCAGACGACGAAGAATTTCGTCTATTCGCTCAGCAATCAAAAGGAAACTCCTTGGCGGGGACCGATCGGACCTTGGAATTTACCCCCCTACGGGTAAGCTTTAACTAAGTGAAATAAGTGGGGGAGATAGGTCTCTGCCCCACACCCGTAGGGTACCTGAATCCTTCTTGAAAACAAGAACTGAAAACAAGAACAGAGCCGAGCGATGAGTGGAATCGAATACGATTTGGTAGTGCTAGGTGGCGGACCGGGCGGATACGTCGCAGCAATTCGAGCTGCCCAACTGGGCCTCTCGGTTGCTTGTATCGATGAGAACAGCAAATTTGGCGGAACTTGCTTGCGCGTCGGTTGTATCCCGAGCAAGGCGTTGCTCGAGTCGAGCCACCTGTATCACGACACAAAATCCTCATTAGGAATTCACGGCATCCAAGTCAGCGGCGTCCAATTGGACCTTGCTGCGATGATGAAAAGAAAAGATCAAATCGTCTCCACCCTTACAGGTGGGATCGATCTGCTATTCAAGAAGAACAAAATCACTCCCTTTCGAGGTCGAGGAGTGATCACCAGTGCAAACGAAGTCGAAGTAACCATCGATGGTGTCAAATCAACAGTGCGGGGCAAACGATTGCTTATCACTACTGGATCCAAGCCCGCATCGATGCGGGGAGTCGAAGAAGATTGCGTACTTATCGGAAATTCCACAACCGCGCTTTCGTTCGATAAAGTTCCAGAAACACTGACCGTCATCGGCGGAGGATATATCGGGCTGGAACTCGGAAGCGTTTGGAATCGCTTGGGAAGCAAAGTGATCGTGCTTGAAGCGATGGACCGCATCCTGCCGGGTATGGATCAGGAGTTAAGCCAACTTGCGCAGCGAGTCTTTACTAAACAAGGTATCGAATTCCGGTTGCAATCATGGGTGGAATCAGCCCAAGTCCAAGGCGGAAAATGTGTCGTGAAATGCAAGGGAGCCGACCCGATCGAATGCGATCGCGTTCTTTTGGCCGCCGGTCGCGTTCCGTTGAGCCAAGGTATCGGTCTGGAAAATTTGGGAATCGAACTCGATAAGCGTGGATTCATCACTGTCGACGGTAACTACCAAACCAAAGTCCCTGGCGTCTACGCCCTCGGAGATGTTATCGGCGGTGCAATGCTCGCCCACAAAGCAATGGAAGAGGGAATCGTCTTTGTTGAAAGACTTTGCTCGATTCACTCCCACTTCAACTACGACTGCATCCCGGCAATCGTTTACACACACCCTGAAATTGCAACGGTGGGTAAGACCGAAGAACAGCTCAAGGAAGCCGGTATTGCGTACAAGAAGGGAGTTGGTGCTTACGGGGCAAACGGTCGAGCTCGCACCCTCGGGGAATCCGAAGGACGCGTCAAGATTCTCGCTGATGCAAAAACCGATCGTGTGCTTGGAGTTCACATACTCGGCGCTAGAGCGGGGGATTTGATCGCCGAAGCGGCTGTTGCAATCGAGTTTGGTGCAAGCAGCGAAGACATTGCACGTAGTTGCCACGCACACCCAACCCTCGCCGAGACGCTCCACGAAGCAGCCTTGGCTGTCGATCAACGTGCCATTCACTCTGCTTAGTATTCACTCTTTAGTTCAAGATAAATTGTCTCGCTATGCCTAGATACAACCCCGCCGAGATCGAACCAAAATGGCAACAATACTGGGAAGTCAACAAAACCTTTCGCTGCCCGGATATGCCCGAGGCAAACGGTAAAGGCAAGCTCTACGTGCTTGATATGTTCCCGTATCCAAGCGGCGCTGGATTACACGTAGGACATCCCGAAGGGTACACCGCCACCGACATCTTTTGCAGATACTGGCGCATGCAAGGCAAAACCGTTTTGCACCCGATGGGTTACGATGCGTTTGGGCTACCCGCCGAAGAGTATGCGATCCGCACCAATACTCCTCCGCGACAAAGCACCGAAGCGAACATCGCGAATTTTACCCGGCAACTGAAAATGCTCGGTTTCTCCTACGATTGGGACCGATGCCTAGCCACCACCGACGTGGAGTACTTTCGGTGGACTCAGTGGATTTTCCTAACCCTCTTCGATACATGGTACGATGCCGAACTCGGGAAAGGACGTCCCATCAGCGAACTGCCAATCCCAAGCGAAATCGCTGCCCAAGGAACCGATGCCATCGATCGCTATCGCGACCGTCAACGCCTTGCCTACCAAGACGACGCGCTAGTGAATTGGTGCCCAGCTCTCGGGACGGTTCTCGCAAACGAAGAAGTTATCGATGGACGAAGCGAACGAGGGGATCACCCCGTGCAGCGAATTCCACTGAGACAGTGGATGCTGCGAATCACTGCCTATGCAGACCGCCTGCTCGCAGATTTGGACTCGCTCGATTGGTCCCCAGGCATCAAGAAATTACAAGCGGACTGGATTGGTCGAAGCGTCGGTGCCGAAGTCGACTTCGCTGTCATTGAACAAAACCAGTGGACGGATTGGCTCGCGAACCGCGCAAACGGAGGCTTCCCCGAAACCGCTAACCAAGACACCATTCGAGTCTACACCACTCGGCCCGATACACTCTTCGGCGCTACCTATATGGTTATCGCTCCCGAGCACCCCTTGGTTGCAAAGATCACCAGCCCCTCGCAAGCCGATCAAGTTGCCGCATACGTGCAAACCGCTTCCTTCAAAAGCGATCGGGATCGAACCGAAGGAGATAAAAAGAAGACCGGAGTCTTCACAGGATCCCACGCCATTAATCCCGTAACACAAAAACCAATTCCGATCTGGATCGCAGACTATGTCCTCGCCAGTTACGGAACTGGAGCCATCATGGCCGTCCCGGCGCACGACACGCGAGACTACGAATTCGCAAAGACCTATCAGCTTGAGATCATTCAAGTCGTCCAGCCCGTAGATGCGACCCCGGAGGAACTCAAAGCCATTGCGGATGGTGAAACCTGTTTTGCCGATGAAGGTATCGCCATAAACAGCGGTGAATTCAACGGCCTGTCCACCCAAGTCGCTAAATCCAAGATGACACATTGGCTAAGCGAACGCGGAGTCGGCAAGCAAGCAGTCAACTACAAACTGCGAGACTGGCTATTCAGTCGCCAACGATTCTGGGGGGAACCGTTCCCAATCCTGCACGAACTCGATGCTGATGGAAAACCCAATGGCAAAATACGAGGGGTTCCCGTCAAAGACCTACCCGTCGACTTACCCCACCTCGAAGACTTCAAACCACATGGTCGTCCAGAACCCCCGTTGGCAAAAGCCGACGATTCCTGGCTCTATGTGGAACTCGATGGGAAAAAATACCGACGCGAAACGAACACCATGCCCCAATGGGCTGGATCTTGCTGGTACTACCTGCGATTTATTTCTCCGAATTGCAGTACTGCAATGGTTGATAGGGAACAAGAAGCCGCATGGATGCCCGTCGACTTATACATCGGCGGCGCAGAGCACGCCGTGTTGCACCTACTCTATTCCCGATTCTGGCACAAAGTCCTCTACGATCGCGGAGTGGTATCCCACAAAGAACCTTTCCAACGTCTTGTAAATCAAGGCATGATTCTTTCGTATGCTTACAAGGACAAACGCGGAGCATTGATTTCAGGGGACTCGGTAAGCGAAGATGAAAACGGTAATGCAACCCATACCGAAACCGGCGAGTCGCTCGAACGAATCGTCGCGAAGATGTCAAAGAGTCTTAAGAACGTGATTGATCCCGAGGGCGTTGTGCGCGAATACGGCGCCGATGCACTACGTTTGTATGAGATGTTTATGGGGCCATTGGAAGCCACCAAGCCGTGGAGCATGCAAGGGGTTAACGGTGTGAGGAACTTCCTCGACCGAGTTTGGCGACTTATGATCGATTCGCGATCCGAGGAAACGCGATTGCTCGACACCGTCAAAGACGTCGCAACCACTCCGGAGCAAGACAAGATGATTCATTCGACCATCGCTGCCGTAACTCGCGATGTCGAACTCCTCTCCTTCAACACAGCGATCGCTCGAATGATGGAATTCGTTAACTTTTTCACCAAAGAAGAAACACGACCACTCTCGGCGATGAAGTCTCTGACACTGCTCTTGGCCCCCTTCGCCCCGCACCTTGCAGAAGAACTTTGGGCTTTACTCGGTTCTAAGGACTCGCTTGCATACGCACCTTGGCCCACCTTCGACGAATCCAAGATGAAGTCGACTGAGATAGAAGTTCCACTGCAAGTCAACGGCAAGGTTCGAGGCAAAATCACGGTTGCCGCAGATTGCACACAAGCCGAACTTGAATTGGCCGCTCGAAAACATGAACGACTCTCTGAATTGCTAGACGGTAAAGAAATCGTCAAAGTGATCGTTATTCCCGGGCGGATGGTCAATTTCGTGGTTCGCTGATACGAAATCATCGACGTTCCATAACGCTACAGTACCCTTGCCTGAACTTGAAAATCGAACTTGGGATGGTTGGGAAGCGAAATTCAGACACTCCCAACGGATCTAGCTACCTTTGCAACCTCCTGTTTCGATGCGATAATCAGTCCTTCGCGGTGGCGCAGATCCGAAACGTCTTCAGATACCTTATCAAGAACCCCGGAAACTCTTGATTCGCCACATTTTCTATATTTGGTTTTCTTGGAATGGACAGAAATTATGCATGTAGAGTGTTCGGTATGTAGAACACAATACTCTATGCCTCGTGAAGTGTTGGGCGAACGAGCATATTGCCATTGTGGAGCTTTGATGCACTCAATGAGTAAGTCAGAATCACAGCAGGGAACGTCGAACGACGAGTTCGACGATGATGGACAAGATGATGATGGACAAGACGATGATCAACTCGAGAATGATGGAGTAGACCAACAACACGACTCCCTAGCCGACTACGTTCCAGAGAACAATCGCAGCTATCGGCGGCGCGCGGAACGCCAAACGTATCTAGTAGTGGCCCTGCTTTTTACACTCTCTACGATCATCAGACTGCTTTTCCTAGGGGCGACACTTTACCCGGATCTCAACCCTGATATCCTCGCTTGGTTACCCATGGAATGCAAACTATCGAACTTCGGAGCCTTCGTTTGTTTAGCTTTTGCCGTCTACAACGTCGCAACCCTCACAGGTTGGCTCTTGGAAGATCGATGGGGCTGGTGGATGGCAATCATTGGACTACCGTGGGGAGCTTGCCAATGGATCGCAAGCGGATTCGTTACGTCGCTTACCGCCGAACCAGCCTGGAAAGGCTATCTAGTAATGGGAATCGGCTTGCTGCTGCTGCCTGCCTTGAGCTTTTTGCTTTGGATGATGCTCGGAAGAAAAATCCAGAATCGTTATGGAGTACTCTCCAGCCAAGCAACTCCCCTCGTGCTCGGTAATTTCTTCGGCGCTCTGCTAGCTGGAGGATTTGCCGCAATTTTGCTTCAGCAATTGCGTTAAATCCAAACTTTTAGCCTACCATCAAGTCGACCTGGCAATGCCCGGTCGACCAAACGGTGGATCTGCTGCCTGTTGTACCGAACTGAGAAATGTCCGCATATGATGACTTCATTTTTGAAGTCATTTTTTCTATCGACGAAATCATCAAGATGCATATGCCCGTCTTTATGAATTCTATCCTTGCGGTGATCTGGTGCTAAAAAAGTCATTTCAGTGATAAGAATTTTCGCTTGATACATCTCCGGATTTCGATCCAACCCTTCAGGAGCGGTATCGCCCGTGTAGGCGACCAACGGAATACGGGTTTCGGTAGTGACTTCTTCACCAGCGAGTTTCAAGTCACGGATTTGCTCTCCGGTAAGTTGTAAGTACTCCGTTTTAAGTTTCTTTCGACGCTCCCAAACAATAAAACCCAATGCAGGAATGGAATGTTTCATCGCATGGGTACTAACCACCAACTCTCGGGATAGTTCGATTTCTTGGTTTTCACGAATCGAGATCAATTTACAAGGCATCCTGCCACGATCCAGGCGCGATACGACTTTAAGCATCTGGTCGATGGTTGCGGCTGCATAGTCAGGCACATAGAGAATCGGCGGGTCCATCTTCATCATTCGACGTCTCGCGACATACGAAGGAATTGCTGCGATATGATCTAGATGGGGATGGGAGATGAAATAACGAGGAAGGGACATAAAGTCCCAGGGCTGTGCTCCGAGATCAAACCCGATTTTAAGTTCGGCAACTCTCCAATAACTTTGAACGGCCGCTCGTGAATATCCATCGATCGTCAAACCTTGATGATGTAATTCCAGCGTCGGAGCGTTGTCCACTGACCCAATGGAATCCACGGCGTGATGAAGGTCACTAGAACTCGCGGAATCTAGATTCTTACTGCTGTTCGATTCTGTAGACGGATTCGGTTTCATCATTACAAATCTGACTGGAAGTATTCCAAAAGCAATTCTTGAACAAGCGGCAGCAACTGCAACTTCGCACGCGCAGACCAGTTCAAAACATCTGCGTGGTCTGTAACACTCGCTATATCACTGTTAGCCACATTGGTTACTATGGAAAACGCAAGCACATCAACTTGATGTTCGAACGCTATGTTTGCTTCCGGAACCGTACTCATGCCGACCATATCCGCCCCGAGATTTCGAAACATTCGGTACTCCGCACGCGTCTCGTAATTCGGCCCTAAAGTAGCCCAATAGGTTCCGGTGGGAAGCGAAAACCCTAACTTGAGTGCAGTGCGTTGGGCGCGATCGATCCATTGGCGATCGTAGGATACGCGGTGGCGACCGACAACATTCGGTGCCGACCCGACCGCACGACTCGATAGCCCGGTTCGGAACATGCCGTCAATATGTGAGTCGATTAACACAATTTGTCCGCTATGAAACCGCGGGTTCACCCCACCAGATGCATTTGAAAGGATCAAAAGTTCGATTCCGAGTCCCAACAAAGTACGCACGGGTAAAGAAGCTTGCGCTCCGTGCCAACCTTCGTAGAAATGACAGCGACCTTGAAGCGCTACCACTTCGGTTCCAGCCAATCGACCCATGATCAATCGGCCGGCGTGCCCGCTGACATGCGCCACAGGAAAACCAGGAATTTCACGGTAAGGTATCGAAGCGACGCTGTGGATACTTTCCGCTAAATCCCCAAGCCCACTGCCGAGGATGATTCCGACTCGTGGTTGGAAACCAGGACATTTCGACCGAAGAAACCCAACTGCCTGACCTAATTCGTCATTCGCCTGAGAGTCTTCAAACTTTCCAATTGGATCCATGGTTGCTTGGGCCCGCTCCTTCTTTTGCCTATCCCGCGCAACAAGATTATCGGTTTCGCGATACGTCAGCTTCCAAGACACCCGTTACCAACGTCGAGAGTCGAGGAGCCGCATCGTTGGCAATCGCAATGATCTTCTGAACGTCTGCAGCTTCCAACGCGTCCGGCAAGCACATATCCGTGATTACAGAAAAACCAACCGTCCGCAGTCCGCAATGGGTCGCAACAATCACTTCCGGAACGGTAGACATCCCAACTACGTCGGCCCCGATGAGCCTCAAGAATCGGTACTCGGCACGCGTTTCAAGATTTGGCCCGGCGACAGCAACAAAGACCCCCTGATGCGCACGAATGTCATGCTTGCGTGCAACCCGTAACCCCTCTTCGATCAAAAAGTGGTCGTAAGGTTCACTCATGTCGGGAAACCTTGGGCCAAGTCGATCGTCATTGATTCCGATCAACGGATTATCTCCCATGAGATTGATGTGATCTTCGATCATCATGATATCTCCTGCTCGATGGTTGGGATTCATGCCACCGCAAGCGTTGGAAACCATTAAAAGCGAGGCCCCCATCGCGCGCATGATTCGCACAGGCAACGTGATCTGCTGCAACGAGTACCCCTCGTACATGTGAAATCGCCCCTCCATCGCAATCACCGGTACCCCGCTAAGTTCACCGCAAACAAGTCGCCCACGGTGCGAGGTAGCTGTTGATTTCAGGAAATGAGGGATCTCGCTATAGTCGATCGCAGCTTGTACGTCGATTTTTTCCACCAATGGTCCCAAGCCAGTTCCGAGAATGATTCCGGCGTGAGGTTTCCTATCCCACGACTTGCGAATCGTCGCGCAGGCCTCTTGAATTTTATCGTAAAGATCCAACATGATTCGATTCCTGTGAAAAGTAACGAGGGTAATGAGTTCTAAGGCAACACCCCAAAACTTACTTCAGGATCATATCGTCCACGGTTCGCCCCGACGGAATCATCGGGAGGACATGCTCTTGATAAGGAACTTCAACATCAAGAACAAATGGACCTGGATAGGAAATCATTTCTTGCAAAGCTGCTTCTAAATCAGCCTTCCGGCGCACCGTCGCACCCCCGCAACCGTATCCTTTCGCAATTTGTACGAAGTCGGGATAGCGTTCGGCAGCGTAGGAGTGCGCGACTGTCGACCCAGGACCGCGAGCCTCCTCGTGATCGATCGGACCTAAATATGTGTGTGCCCGATTCGAACCCATGAAACGATCTTCCCACTGAACAACCATTCCAAGGTGCTGGTTGTTCAATAACAGAACCTTCACTGGAAGTTTCTCGCAATGCAGAGTCGCAAGCTCTTGGATGTTCATCTGGAACGACCCATCACCATCAATGTCGATGACCAACGCTCCTGGATGCGCTGCTTGTACACCCATCGCAGCCGGCAATCCAAACCCCATCGTCCCCAAACCACTGCTTGAGAGCCATGTGCGAGGTCGTTGGAACTGAAAGAATTGAGCTGCCCACATCTGATGCTGGCCAACACCCACAGTCACATAAGTCTCTCGATTCTTGGTCATGTTCGAAAGGGTGCGAATCGCATGCTGTTGCAAGATCCCTTCAAAGGAATCGTCATATTGAAACGGAAACTTTGCCTTCAGGTCTTTGCATTGCGCTACCCAAGCTGAGATGTCTTCCGGTGCCTCAACGATCTTGTTCAACTCTTCGAGCGCATAGCGGATCTCACTTCGAACCGCAATGTGCGCAATTTTGTTCTTGTTCAACTCCGAGGAATCGATGTCGACGTGGACAATCTTGGCATGCTTGGCAAAGGACGCCAAATGGCCAGTCACTCGATCGTCAAAGCGAACGCCAAAGGCCAGCAATAAATCACAATCGCGAACCGCATAGTTCGCATAAGCCGCACCGTGCATACCGAGCATGTCCATCGACAAAGCATCCTCGGCGGGAAGAATACCAAGCCCCATAACGGTCATGGTGACGGGAATTCCGGTTTTCTCAACCAATGTTCGAATCGCTTCCGATGCATCGCCGGTGACTACTCCACCGCCGCAATAAATCATCGGCCGCTTGCTGTGTCGAATCGCAGCTGCAATCTGCCGAATCTGCTCAGGGGCCGCATTCGGATGCTTCGTCGGCTTGTAACCTGGAAGATCCATAGCGACATCTTCGAAGACCTCGCAGGAATCCATCTGAACATCTTTAGGCATATCTACCAAAACCGGCCCAGGCCGCCCCGTCGTGGCAATGTGAAACGCCTCTTTCATCACCCGAGCAACATCCTCCACGCGAGTCACCAAATAATGATGCTTGGTGATCCCTCGGCAAATCTCAACGATGGGAGTTTCTTGGAAAGCATCCGTTCCGATGACCGCTGTTGGCACCTGTCCGGTGATCGCAATCAAAGGAATACTGTCGAGCTTCGCGTCCGCAATCGCAGTAACTAGATTCGTCGCACCAGGACCACTGGTGGCCATCACAACCCCCACGTTTCCAGTCGATCGAGCAATCCCCTGAGCCGCAAACGCCCCACCTTGCTCATGCCGTGGCAAAATCGTCCGAAGTCGGTCGGAATACTTGGTCAATGATTGGTGCATCGGCATCGAGCACCCTCCCGGATACGCGAAGACCACTTCCACCCCGTGATCCACTAAGGACTTCACCACAATATCCGCACCAGTCATCACTTGAGATTTCCGAGAGGTATTGGTCTGGGTCGGGGACATTGAAGGACTCCTTGCTACTTTCAGAGAAAAAAAACCGCGGTCTGGCTACTATACCATGCAAAATAAATTCCGTCGAACGCACCCGAGAAGCGACATGTTGTCGTACCTGGCTACGACAGGGCGACAACCTGTCCCACTTCCGAGGTCGTTTTCAATCGAGACAGAGTGCGAAAAATCAATCCGATTCAGAATTCTGACAACGAAATCACAGCGGCCACAACAATTCTTCAATAAGTCGGCCGCCACGGCACACCCATTGCTTACAGTGTATCCGCAGAGTGGCAGGCTGCTGTACCTCGATCCTTGCTCCGGGCGTTAAAACCACCCAACCGGTTTTAACGGCGAGAATCGTATTCGTGTACCAGCTTGCCACTCTTTTTTTATCCCCACTTAGGTTCGTTGCAAGCCTTCCAAAGCCCCCGAATACGGCTTTGACTTTTTCTTCTAGAAGTACTCTAACCTGCTACTTCTGTTGTTCCCCATTACTCCTCTGCAGACTCCTCAGCAGAAGCCTGAGTCCCGCCCGGTGATTCGACCCCCCAAACCTTTAGTTTTCTTTGCAGCGTTCTTACCGAAATCCCCAATGTATGAGCCGCATGGGTGCGATTACCAAACGATTTTTTCAGTGCGCTGAGGATCGCATCGCGCTCTAGATCATGAAGATTCATAGGTGTGCGTTTCGAAATAAACGATTCGGTCTGCGGATTTCCACTTAGGTATTTTGGAAGATCCCGCAGTGTGAGCTTGCGCTCCTCACCCATAACCACCATGTTTTCAATGGCATTGCGAAGTTGCCTCACATTCCCGGGCCAATCGTACTGAGTCAAATAATCAAGCAACTCCGGAGCCACCTCGGGGACTTCCCTCAAATGACGCTTGGCGCAGTCTATCAAGAAATGCTCGACGAGAATCGGGATGTCCTCAGGCCGATCGCGAAGTGGCGGTAATTCGATGCTCAAAACGTTTAGCCGATGATACAAGTCGATTCGAAACTGATCTTGATGAATCATCTCCGCAATCTGACGACTCGTCGCGGCAATCAATCGAATGTCAACCGAGGACTCAATGTTCGTCCCCACTGGAGCAAAGGAATAACTCTCTAGAACTCGGAGTAACTTAGGCTGGAGCGTTAAAGGCAAATCACCAATTTCATCCATAAACAACGTCCCGCGATGCGCGGCGCGAAACCGCCCTTCACGGTT
>CAIJIZ010000812.1 GCA_903820735.1 uncultured Pirellula sp. | reverse complement strand
CGCAGGGGATGTTTCAAGCAAAATAGTTTTGGCGCGTTCGATCAGTTCGTGATAAGGTCCATAAGCGACGCCGACATCTCGAATGTACAGTGGGATGGTTCCCAACCATTCGTGCGGGTAGGGTTCAAGCTCGTGGCCTTCCAAGGTTGCCACGGGTCGAAAACCGACATAGTCATTTAGGTGTTCGATAGCGCAAGGAACTATCCGTTGCGTATCATCCCAATTTCCACCCTGTTGCAGGACCGCTTCTATCGCTCGACCCAAAAACAACCCGTTGAAAATTCCTTCAGGTTCTTGATGAAACAAGAGGTCTCGGTGAAAGTCCAGATAATCGGGAAGCAAAGACTTCCACACCAAACGAATCCCACCCCGGGCTTGTTCGCACTGCGCATAGATCGGATTGCTTCGCTGAAGAGCGTCTAGGCGATCCATCAACCAATGTTCAATGGTTACCCAAGCTGGCAGGCCTACGTACGGAGAGCCGCGTTGAAATCGCCCTGATTTTGATCGCGCGCGGGGCCGCTTAATTGGTTGGGTCTGAGTGGTTGGTTGGGTTTGGGGGGCAGGTGAGATTTGTGCGAAATCTCCCCCCTCGATGGCTTTCGCATACAGCCGATTCATGGCTGTTAGAAATTTTGCATCCGGTTTGCCCGATGAAAAATTCAAATAGCCCAGAACTCGGTCGAGTTCAGAGTCTAATTCGATTTGTTTCTTTTCGGTTTCCACTCTGGGGCCCCCGGACGTTCAACGCAGTGCGCTTGTCAAATCCAAGGGAAACATCGTAAATTCGAAGGGAAATTCGCGGAAGTGGTTTTTCTGCCCCCAGCGACCATTATAGATGAAGAATTTCCGCCAAAAACGCTTCTCGGCTCTCGCCTCTTACAGCACCCCCCGGCCTCCCGGCGAAAGCTTAACGCCCAATACCGTCAAATCGAGATATGGATTGGTACGCGGAGATGTGGTTTTTGAGCAGCAAATTGTCCCTTTCGAGAGAAGGGGGGCGGATAGCTCACGCAAAGAAGCAAAGACGCAAAGAAAACCGCGAACCGAATTGTGTGATGCTTGGTGCGGAGCACCTTTTTCGGAACTCCCATTCCCATCCCAGCGGCATTCACAACCCAGCGGGATGAGAAGCGACCGGGGGATTGAGGTGGGCGATCACTCACCGTTTGCGGTCCGTCAATCGCTGAAGTTCCACGTGCGTGATGTTGTCGCGCGCGGAGCGGTGGGTTTCGCGGTCGGTGGTTAACTGCGCGGACGCAAGGGGCGGTATTTGGGATGTCGAAGTGGCTGAGGGAATCATCGGCCGACCGCTTCACCAAACCCTACTGATCGTTGAATCGCAACAAGCAGTTTCAAACGTCGTCCAGTGCCCTTCCACCTTTCATCCCCCCAGCCCCGTACTCTCGCCTAAAGCCTAAAGCCTAAACAAAAAAATCCCCGTCGACAAAAGCCGGCGGGGATCGATCTTGCAAAATTCGCGTCGTGTTAAGAAACATTAATTTCCGAACGGGTCGTCGCTAGCCGGTGCTGGCTTTGGTTCTGCCCCGAACGGATCGTTCGCTGCAGCTGGAGCGTTCGATGGTGCAGGATTCGCAGGTGCGTCTCCGAAAGGATCATCGCCTGCTACAGGTGCCTTGGGAATCGGTTCCGCCATCGGCTTTGGCTCACCCTTGTTCAAGTCAGCGTTTCCGCCGAATGGATCATTGATGTTGGGGACAGGTCGAGGAGGTGCATCGGAAGGCGAAGCTGGGATTGTGGCTCCATTGCCGATTCCTTGTTCGTAACGCAGACGTTGCATTTCAAGGTATTTGCTGCGCGAAGCCAACCGTGCTTTGCGACGGATGGATTCGATTTGGCATCGCACTGGGCCTTGGATTCGCTCGAGTGCCTTGCCGACGTTGACTACCTTCTTGCCATCGATTTCTAACTGTGCTGCTTCTTCGAAGTCGCTTGCACCGGCGTCTGGGTCACCCGATATTGCGGCTTCGCAAAGCCCGCGGAAGTAGAATGCTCGGGGATCTTGGCTTCCGGCGCCGATGGCTTCGTTGAGCCATTGCTGAGCGGTGGCTGCATCTCCGCGGAAATAAGCGTGGACCGCATGACCGTACACGTCATCGAGCGGGTCTTGCGCGAAGGCAGGCAACGAAGCGAAGGTGGCTAACGCCAAAGTACTGAGGAAAGAAAATCGCAGACGCATTTGAATTGTACCTATGAGAAACACCCAAAAATGAAACATTCGAAAGGAAACACCCACACCGATTTTTCGCTATGGAAGCTTGCTCCGAAGCACCCTCGTCATCCTAATTCCGAAACCCGAGCGTGCAAATAAAATGAGTAATTCCAAGGAAATTGGCGGATAGCTTTCCACGCTTGGGCAACTTGGATCGAATATACGGGTTATGCGTTCTGGTGGTGATTGTTCGGCGATCCGACTTGTCGGTTCGAAGGCTTGCCCTGCCGGTCCGCAGGCTTTGCCCTAAGCCCGACTTAGTCACAGAACTACTTGGACTTGCTCATGATCTTGCGCTGTTTGCGATTCTCTACCCGTGCGATCTGGCTCGCGGCCTGCGCAGTCGGAGGAGTCTTGAGCATGGTGCTTGTTTTAAGTCTTGTTGCGACTGTTCCTGTTTTGCAATTCGCAAGTTTGGGTTACATGCTCGAGTGTTCGGGTCGCGTGGGTCGTGGCCTCCCACTTCGAGCATGCTTTCCTGGGTTTCCAAGATTTGGTCAATGTGTGCGATGTGGTTTGTGGGTCTTTCTGACTTGGCTGCCGATTTGGTTTCTTACTGATCTAGGTTATTCCTCGGAGTTGATTCAGCCTGGGAGCATTCAAGCGGCGCGGCTGCGTGGGATCGCTCGCGTCTTGTCGATCTTGTGGGTTCTTTGGGTGGCTTGGGCGATCGCTCGCGGGGGCAAGTGGCATCAGTTTCTCTGGCCGCAGCCGATCCGTTTTGTTCGGACGATTCTGCGCTTTGGATTCTGGCGTGATCTTGAGGATCGTTGGTGGCGTTTTTTGACGGGGCTTCACCTTTGGCGTTTGATCAAGCTTGGTTTCAAGGCCAGCCTCGGCGCGTTGATTTGGTTAGGTCTTCCTGCACTTGCAATTCTTGTCGCTCTAAACGGTTCGTCGGATGCTTCACCGGCACAACAAGGTGCGCTTGGATTGCTTGGGCTGCTTGGGGCTTTGAGCATGGCCTGGGTGTTGCAATACCTACCTGTTTTGCAGATTCTTCTTGCAAGCCAACCATTGCCGAGCGAACAGAAGTTTGCGTTGATGTGGCGGCGCGATGCGGTTAGACAAGTCTTCCGACGCGTGCCATGGACCTTTACCTTGACGCATCTCTTGTTCTTCGCCTTGGCATTGCCGCTTTATCCTTTGCGGATAGAAGAAATTCCGCAGCAGCTCTGGTTCGCTCTATCGATTGTTTT
>CAIJIZ010000811.1 GCA_903820735.1 uncultured Pirellula sp. | reverse complement strand
TGTTGTTGCTTGTAATCCCCTCTCGAACATGTCGTAGTATCCGTCGCTGAGCAAAGTCACGCGATCGCCGACGTGGTATCGGAATTCATAGTTGATCCCGCCGATCGACTCACCAAAATTGTCACGGTCGGGTTTGGCGAAGTAGATTGCATCGACGTCGAATTCGACCACATCGGAGATGCGCTCGCGCCCTTGAACACCCCGCTTCGTCTGCCATCGTTGATGGACACCGAAACGACTTTGCAATTGATCGGTGACGACTTGAGAGCTCGTGGCTGTCACATAACGCTGCATACCTTGACGGGCTGCGTACTCCACGGAGTCGAATTGAGCAGGAAGCGTTCCACCAAAGGTGTTGAACACCAGTCGCCGACGAAAGTGCTCTTGGCTGTTATCATCGATCGGATCGTAGAGTGGAAGCAAATCGAGTTCCTTGGTCGTGTCGGCGTACCACGTTTCGGTTTCAAAAGAAATCTTGTGAGCCAACCCGTTGAGATTAAACAACGAGCTTTGCACTTCGGGAGCCACCTTCCACATCGGCAACGATGTCCTCAATCCGGTTTGACCTGTTAAACGCCCAAGAGAATCTCCGTTGAGGTCTTCTCCCCAGTATGCCGCTTCGCCCGAGACAAACGGGACCCATTTCGAGTGCCCCGTATCCCAAGGGAGTGAAAGCTCTTGTCGTGTGACGGCTTGAATGCCTGAAGATTTTTGCTCCCAAGGCTGCAGTTGGAATTTTGCGGCATCTTGAGGATCCGTCGGAGTCGAAGCAACTCGCAATTGACCATAGCCGACTTGAGAATGTGCATGCCAAGTCATCCAGTCTGCAACGTTCTGACCGAGCCAATAGTGATCGAGTCGCGGAAGCCACTGCGTTTCAGTGAAGAATTCATTGAGACGGACTTGGCCCCAGATATCGAGCATTTGCTGTCCGAGGAAGTAATGGCGATAGCGAAGTGCCGTCGAGCGATCTTTGAGAGTATCCCATTCTTGTTCGAAGTACTGTTCAAGGAAATTGCGATCGGAGATGTAACCGAATTCCGCCCAGAATTCTTGATCGGGCGAAAGGAGCTGCCGGTGCTGAAGAACCATCCGTCCACGCGATGTTTCCTCCGGTACAAGCCCTGTGCGGTCGCTACCGAGGGTGTCGAGCCCTTCGTCGTTAAGCCCCCATGCATCGAAGTAACCGTAAGCAGGTCCACCACCGTGCAGGGATGGCAGGTTGTAACGGAAGTTTGTTCCGAGTGCGAATCCTCGATTGCTCAAGTAGTCAGTTGAGAGTCCCCATTTCGTTCCATCTACAGCATCGATACCGAAAATTTGATACAGGTCCCAATCGACAAGTACTTGGGTGCCGAAGATGTTGTCATTGCGAAACTGCGCACCGGTCACGTAGAAGCTCGGTGTATCTACGTTTGTGTTGAGGATTGGCCAGTAAGCCACAGGCAATCCTTCCATATACACGAAGTTGTGCCTCGCCTTTGCTTTCATAGCCGTGGTATCACCCGAAGGGGATAGAACGCCGAACCCGAGCAAGCCCGTCTGCTCGGTTGATTGACGCTGATCGTTGAGCTCGATCCGGTCGGCTTGTAACCAGTAGCGAGGTACACCCAAGCGACTGCTAGTCATCGCTGCGCGATTGGCAAGGAAATTTTCCCGCGAGCGTTGTTGGATCACGTCCGCTTTTAATCGTACGATCCCTTCGTACTTCGGTGCTGGCGTAAGGACTTCGGCTCCAAGGATCATGCCGTATTCGCTCTGTACGTTGTAGTACATGCGATCGGCGTAGATTTTTCTCGCACCTTGTTGAAAGACAATGTTGCCTTCAAGGTACAGCTCCACCGGCAGGTCATCGATCTTTTGAGTCAACAAGCGAGACATGTCGCTCGTCCAGATCACGCAGCGGTCGGCTTCGATAAGAATCGTTCCCATGTCGAAAAGCCCGCCACTGGTTTGCACCGCTGCATCACCGATCATCAACCGCATGCCGCGACTGACCGTGATCACGGAATCACCTCGTTCAGGTCGCGACTTTGTCTCGAAGACAGGGTCGATCCCACCCCGGCCAGTGAGCTTGAATGTCCTAGCCCCAAATCGAACTCCGGATCGAACTTGAGGAGCCGATGCGGCAACCGGAGCTGCCAACGGGGCCGGTCCGACCATAACGGATGAACCGTTCGTGGGTGGAACCGGAAGCTGGAAGGATTCCACAGGTGTGATGGTCGTAGGGGGTATGGCTTGCGCACCGTTGGGTGGTGGGACGGGAATCGGTTGAATCGACTCGAACATCGGCATGGACCCTGCATCGAGAACCGTCCCGCCGAGTGTTGCATTGCCGATCTGCATCGATCCGCTGTTGGTCGCCGGTGCTGGGAGTGGGGCGACTGGTGGCGGGGCGATTTGGGGTGCAGGCTGTGACTGAAGAATCTGCGCTGCGAGTCTCACGTGATTCGCATCGTCCGCCGGCGTCCATACAATCGCCTCTCGGGTTGGGTCGTCCCACGGGCTATGATTTACGTGGCTTGGCTCAAGCCCTCCATTAGGGCGATCCGAAGCGGTTTGTTTGGGGTTGTCTTCGCGAGACAAGTCCAATGGAGGAACTGGTGTAGCGTTTTCCTTCCAGACTTCCACTGTGAATTTCGGCTCATGGAAGGAATACAACCTCCCCATCCAATGCTCGTCGCGCAGGCGTTGATCTTCATTCCATTTCACATCGCATTGCCCTTCGGATTCGAGGATCAAGCGGTAGAACGGTTGTTCGGCGTTCCCATTCGGCTCTGTGGAAGCGAGTCGGTTGGCAAATGGACTGCTTGCGATGCTATTCGATGCGATGTTCCTCGAATAGTTCTGAG
>CAIJIZ010000810.1 GCA_903820735.1 uncultured Pirellula sp. | reverse complement strand
TCAGACGTGTGCTCTTCGATCTGCTCGACTCGATGATGACCTCTTCGTTCAACTCCCGCTGCATCCCGTTTCGGTACCAATCGTCCCCTTCAGCGTCCTCAATCGAAATGTGGCCTCCGATCCCAATCGATTTCAAGGCATGCAATCGCTTCTCTCCTTGGCCTTTGCCGCGGGTGTACTGGAACAGCCGCGTCCGGTCTGCATCGCTGCATTCAAGGATCACATAAGGGATCAATTGCTTGAACGAAGGGTCGTCCTCGACCAAACTCCGAGGCCGAAACGACTGGTTAGCTCGATCCAGAATGGCCGGAAGATAACGGTCAACTGTTGGAATAAATCCCGAGAATGGGCCCAATTGGTCTAGCAGCAAAGCGGGGATGACTAGTACTTCTTCGTCTTTTGCCATTTTCAAAGCCTCGGTTCAATTCTCGATTTGCGAGCGGTAGGCTACGGAACACCAGAATTACCGAACACCAGAATATTGACCAACTGGCCAGCCTGGGGGTACCCCCGGTTTCCATCCCTACACGGTTTGCGATACGATACACAGTTTGATTGCCAATGGCTATTCGCTTTTTAAGCTAGATTGTCACGAACGGAGAACTATCTGGTGCGACTCCTCCACTGCGTATGCCCTTCACGTCCGACTCGGTCCTGGTCGTTCTCGGGGATGATGGTCCGCAATACATTCATCTTGGTGCTCTCGTTGGTCATGTCTACACGGCTTCTCGCTGTGGAGGATTTGCCGCGGGCCGTCGATATGTTTCCCGCGGAAACTCAAGCCTTCGTCTGGATGCCCAGCAGCAAATCGTTCTTGGACAATTGGGCGGAAACGGAACTTGGAAAACTAGCCTCTGATGAACGGCTCAAAGAGTTCTGGATCAGCCAACAAGAAGAAATCAGCAACCGCTTCTCCAATGCTGGATGGCAACTGAGTTTGAAGTTCGATGATCTACCCGAAATTTGCTCGGGCCAAGCAGCCATGGGATGGATCGCGCGACCGAGCATCGCTGCGAAACCTTATTCGCTCGGTTTGATCGTCGACGTCGCCGGACGGGATTCCCAAGTCACCGCGTTCCTCGATCGCATTCAAGGCGAAATGGATAGCAAGAAAGCCACAACGGAAAGCATCGCGGTCGACGGATTAAGCGTCAAGCATTATGTGCTACCGAAATTAGCAAACGACACCAAGATCCGAGATTCCTACTACGTCCTCTCCCAAGGACAACTCCTCGCAGCCGATGACCTAGAAACCATCAAGGATTTGTTGAAGGCGCAGTCTGGCGTACAAACTGGTGCGCTGTCGCAATCCAACATCTACAAGAATGTTCAATCCAAAATTGAACGGGACGACCATCCCTCGGAGATCGAGTACTTCGTCCAACCGATCGGCTTCGGAAAACTCCTTCGCTCGGTTTCCGGTAAACAAGCCAAAAGCCAAGTCGACATCCTGAAACTGCTGGAAGGACAAGGCTTTGATCGGATTCTTTGTGCGGCTGGCTCCGTGCAATTGAACAAGCCGGATTTGGACATGCATCACCAAGGCTTTATCCTTCGCGAAGAAGAATTGCCCACCTCAGTTCAAATCCTTGATTTCCCTAATCAAGAGCAATTGGTTCCGC
>CAIJIZ010000809.1 GCA_903820735.1 uncultured Pirellula sp. | reverse complement strand
GAAGATGCCGAGCTTTCAAATGACGAACTTGTTCGTCGTCTTGAACTTGTACGCACGAACATTGGTTTGATCGCTCCTTTTCGTCCAGAGAGCTACAAGATTGTCTTTTATGCCGGCGTAGGGAAATCCCCTAAACCGCAACTGCTAATGCGTTTACCTAGCGGATGCTTTGAGTACTCGGAATTGAATCCGGAGCGATTGCAGTCGGCTATCGATAATTGGTATACATCCCACAATCCCGAGACATTCGAGCGGTTGCTAGATAGTATCGATTATCTTACTTGGGATTCTCTGACTGCGAGTAAATTCTTTCCTGCGAATTAATTGCTCTTTGGATCGATCTATGGGTGTGTTTGCCCAGAGGCATGGCCGGCAAATGAGAACTCATCCATTCACTCCTAAACATGGCAAAGCTGTTCCTTTAGGTAGACGAATCACTATGAGCGAAGCAGACAAAGAGGCGAACAGTAACGTGGCATACTCATCCGGACATGGAATTGGAGTTGGAGTGGCAATCGGTGCAGCGCTTGGTGCGTCCTACGGAGCATCATCGGGAGATATGGCACAGAGCGTAGCCATGGGCGTAGCACTTGGAACGGCAATTGGAGCGATCTTCGACGTCATTCAACGCCAGAGGGCGAAGGTGACTTATTTTAAAAAGTAGCCCTCTGGGCGATTATCGGCTTTGTCCTTTGTTTTCTGATTGACGCAATTGAAATAGCGGTTGATGCATGGTTGATGCTGATTGATCTGAAAGCTTATCTAGACGGAGTATGGTCAAGTGAAGCGAACAAATTCGGCAATGATTGAGGCCGCCAATGCGTCCCTCATCGTTGATGGTAACCTCAAGGCGATTAGTGACTTTTTTGCTACTGATTACGTCGCCCATGTTTCCGGAAGGGACTTCTCGGGTGGTCACGCCGTGGTCGAGAAGTATGTTCGAACCTATCGGCGTGCGTTCTCGGAGATCAAAGTGGAAATTGATATCTTGGTCAAAGACAAAAATCGAATCGCTTGGCAACGGACTGTGAGGGCAAAGCACACGGGGACTTTCAAAGGGTTTTCAGCTACCAAGAGGTCGATCATCTGGCACGATACTGGCTGCTCCGAGTCGCCGAGAACCACCTTCGATTTGGCGGTCGTTGAAATTCCAGCCATCGATGCAAGCCATCGCGAGGTCCAGCTCCAATTTCAAACGCCTCTTGGTGCCGAAGTTGAGGTGAGGAGCGATGAGAGTGACAAGCAAACCGTCACTGTGGATCGACGTAACTCTGTTGGGTCTTTCAAGGTGACCTTGGCGGTCACTAAGAATCCTGTGACCGTCGATGGAAAGCAATCCTTTACAACCTTGATTCGTCCCGAATCTCCCACGGGAGCCTCTGCAGGAGGGCCATCGACTTATACGGTTGAAGGTGAGAAGTCCCTTGACGATATGCTTTCCGTGACTGCTAAGTCGGGCCCAATAGCTTATGGCGTCCCGCACACGGTTGGGTTACTGAACGGCAAGCCGATCATACTGGTGGTCACGCCGGTTGGCTCATTGCGATAAAAGCCCCTTCATTTTCGACGATTTCGATTCCTTCTGTACTCAAGACCTCCCAGTTCGCGCCGCAGTGTTCGCAAGATGTGTTTTCAACTCGCCGTCGTCGATGACATCCGCTGCAGACTTCGTACACGGCAGCAGGATAGATTGCGATCACCGCGAGGGGCACACCGAGTCCGAGTGCAGCGGCGAGCAGAACCCAAATTGTCGTTTGT
>CAIJIZ010000808.1 GCA_903820735.1 uncultured Pirellula sp. | reverse complement strand
TGGCCTTTGAGAGTTGTTGGATGAAGTTATGGGTCTTCGTAGAACGGGCTCAGAGGCCCATTCTACGAAGGTGTATGCATTGCAGGCGCGGGCAACAAAGGTCCACGCTTGACCAATCGTTGGAATCTCGAGGGGTACGTTGGGATGCTCATCGATACGTGTAGAATTAGGACTTTGTCAATCGGCGATGACTGGGGTGATTTCGAGCGAGATTTTCTCCAAGCCTCGCATGAGGGTCAGCGGGTAGGGTTTGTCGGCCGGTAACTGCTCGACAATACTGCGGAAGTCCTCGGGGGTGAAAACTCGCTGCGCGGCAATCTCAAGTATCACGTCGTCGATCTGTAAGCCCGCTTTGACGGCTGGACTGTCCGGATTGATGCGAGTTACCGCCACCCCACCCCGTACCGGTAACTTCAACTCATTCGCTTGATCCTGCGTCATCGGTTCGACCCGCATCCCTACCTTCGCCCGCCGTACTTTTCCAACCTCCGATAACTCACTGGTTATCCATTGCACTCGCGAACTCGGAATCGCAAATCCTACCCCTTGGAACGATCCACTGGTGGTCATGATCGCTGTGTTGATACCAATAAGCTCCCCTTCGATGTCGACCAACGCTCCCCCAGAATTCCCCGGGTTGATCGCCGCGTCGGTCTGTAGCAGTTGCCCTTCAACCAGCCGATTTAACGCCCGACCCTTCGAACTGATGATCCCAACGCTGACGGTTTGATCCAATGCAAACGGACTTCCTATGGCCAACACCCAGTCCCCTACATGCAGCCCATCGGAGTTCCCAATGGCTACGTGCGGCAGATCTTCCTCGGACTCGATCCGGAAAATCGCTAAGTCGCTCGACGGATCGCTGACCGGATTGCTGCCGGTGAGCTCTCGACCATCAGCCAACCTAACTCGAATCCCCTTGGAATCTTTGATCACATGATGATTCGTTACGCACAAACCCTTCGCATCGAGGATAACTCCCGACCCGATGTTGAAGTTTCTCGCCGAATTGCTGTCGAGCAAATCGAGCTCGTCCAAAGTCGCATCAACGTCGGAACGCTTGGCCAGCACGGTAACTACCGCCGGTTGGGCTTTCGTCGCCGCTGATTGAAATGCGATCGATAAACTCTTGGCTTGGATCTTCGCTAACTGCTGGAGCTCAATGTCATCGGCTGATGCCGGCTCGATGGGAAGCAAAACGGTGGTGACCCAGGACAGGAAAATGCTCGCTGAGGCCCGTGCAATGCGCTTTTGATTCACAAGTGACTTCCTTGCTGGTGTGACGGTTGATTTCTTTGACATATTCGTTGGCATCGATGGAAACCCCGCAATGGTCCGTTATGCAGTATTCTTTGGGAAGCGAATTTTGGTATGCTTCAAACCACGCCTTACGGCTATGTTTGGAGCAATGGCTAGGTTTGGAGGATGGGGCGTCGACGCGTCGACTATACGCTTCCACCGTGTATTTGCACCGCACATTTGCAACGGAAACATCCAAGGTAAACTTACGAGGGGCAAATGTATTGCGGAACTGAAAACAAATGTTCGATCGTACATCAGTCACAAAGTCCATTTGGCGAAGTTCACACCCCTTAATTAGTATTCTCGAACGTCTAGCCTTGCTCGTCCAGTATTTTCCCTGAATCCAAGACAGAGACTCCCCGTTGATTCCAGCAGTTGTCATTTCCAAGAAGCGTGAGGGGGAAAGCCTCTCTCGCTCTGAAATCCGATCGTTTATCTCGGAATATACCGCCGGCACAGTCCCTGATTACCAGATGGCCGCTTTGGCTATGGCGATCTTTTTTCAAGGGATGACCCCCGAGGAAACGTCGGAATTGACCGATGCGATGATCGACACCGGCGATAGGCTTCGACGTGTCTCGGATCGTCCGCGTGTCGATAAGCACTCCACGGGAGGGCTTGGGGACCTGACTTCGCTGATCCTCGCACCTCTGCTTGCCTGCTGTGACTTGGATGTCCCCATGATCAGTGGTCGAGGATTAGGGATTACCGGTGGAACACTGGACAAACTAGAAGCTATCCCCGGCTTCCGATGCGACTTGAGCGAGGCGGAGTCGGAGCAACAGCTTCGTCAAATCGGGTGCTTTATCACTGGTGCCACAGAAAAACTTGTTCCGGCGGACAAGAAACTCTATGGGCTGCGAGATGTTACCGGAACGGTCCCTTCGATCTCGCTGATCACCGCAAGCATCATGTCGAAGAAGATCGCTGAAACACTCGACGCGCTGGTGCTGGATGTTAAATTCGGCTCGGGTGCCTTCCTGCCGACTCTTGCGCGGGCCAAGGAGCTTGCGACATCCCTGTGCTCGAATGGTCTGCGCGCAGGGATCCGTACCACCGCGCTTCTGACTGACATGAACCAACCCCTGGGTACCATGGTCGGGAATACTTGCGAAGTCGATCAGTCCATAGAGATTCTGCGGGGAGAAGGCCCCCCTGAGGCAACGGAGTTAACCATGGAGCTTTGCGCTCGCGTGTTGTTAGAAACCCAAAAAGCATCCGATAGGCAATCGGCTTGGAAGATCTTGCAAGAGCACATCGATAGCGGTCGGGCTTACGAGCGTTTCGAACAGATGATCCACATGCAACACGGCGATTTAAACGCCAAGCGTGCATTGGGCAAGCCAAAACCGTTCCTCGCACAAAAAGCAGGCGTTCTCAGCAGCATCGACGGCCAGAAGCTGGGTCAAGCCATCATCGCCATGGGGGGAGGAAGGAAGAAAGCCGGGGAGCCGATCGATCACTCCGTCGGATTGCGTATGGAAAAGCGACTTGCAGATCGCATCGAAGCAGGGGACGAGCTATTGATCATTTACTGCGATTCAGATTCCAAACGCGAGGAAGCAAGCAAGCTCGTCAGCGAAGCGATTCGAATAGAAGAATCCCTCGGGGAGAGATTTCCCCTTTGGCAGGAATTCCAACCTGGGGCATAATAGAATTCAGAAGTTCGGCTGCACGTTTGCCAATCCACATGTTGGCCAGTTCATACGTCTGCCAATTTACTCGTGCGAATCCCTTAGAAAGAAAAAAGCGTTTATGTCCAAGATTTTGCAATCACTGCCCGTCGGCAAGCGTGTCGGGATCGCTTTCTCCGGTGGCCTCGATACCAGCGCGGCAATCTATTGGATGCGTGCGAAGGGTGCGATTCCTTACTGCTACACGGCGAATTTGGGGCAACCGGACGAAGCGAATTACGACGATATTCCCAAGCGTGCGATGGAATGTGGAGCGGAATTAGCTCGGCTGATCGACTGCCGGGAGCAATTGGTTCACGAAGGGCTTTCCGCCCTGCAATGCGGAGCTTTTCACATCACCACCGCTGGGATGCCTTACTTCAATACAACCCCAATCGGCCGAGCCGTCACCGGTACGATGCTTGTGCAAGCCATGAAGGCCGATGGCGTCGACATTTGGGGGGATGGAAGTACTTACAAAGGGAACGACATCGAACGTTTCTACCGCTATGGACTCTTGGCAAACCCGAGTTTGCAAGTGTACAAGCCTTGGCTTGACGAGCAGTTCAACCGTGAACTTGGGGGCCGGAAGGAAATGTCTGAACTGCTAGAAAAAGCAGGTTTGGGCTACAAGATGAGCAAAGAGAAAGCTTATTCGACCGATTCGAATATTTGGGGTGCAACACACGAAGCGAAGGATCTTGAGCAGCTCGACAAGGGGATAAAAATTGTCGATCCGATCATGGGTGTTCCGTTTTGGAAGCAAGATTGCGTGATCACCCCCGAGACGGTTGAAGTCACATTTGAGAACGGATTGCCCGTATCGTTGAACGGACAGACTTTCACAAGCAACGTCGATTTGGTGTTGGAAGCGAATGCGATCGGTGGTCGTCACGGGTTGGGGATGTCCGATCAAATTGAAAACCGGATCATCGAAGCGAAGAGTAGGGGGATCTACGAAGCCCCGGGTATGGCGTTGCTTTATATCGCTTACGAGAGACTAGTTACTGGGATTCACAACGAAGGGACCATGGAGCAGTACCGCGACATGGGACGGCGTTTGGGGCGACTGCTGTACGAAGGTCGCTGGTTTGATTCGCAATCCCTGATGCTGCGAGAAACCTTGCAGCGCTGGGTCGCTCGCGCGGTTACGGGAACAGTTGTGATTGAGCTTCGTCGAGGCAACGACTACTCGTTGCTCGATACCCAAAGTCCGAACTTGACCTACAAGCCTGAGCGACTAACCATGGAGAGTGGTAAAGGGGAGTTCACTCCAACCGACCGTATCGGCCAGCTTACGATGCGCAACCTCGACATCGAGGACACCCGTGAGAAGCTTGACATCTACCGCGATGCGGGTCTGTTGCTCAACGATGGTGGCAATTCGATCCGATTGCTCTCGAGCGACACGAAAGAGTAGCTCGACACGAAAGAGCTATCAGGACGCTGGGGTCAGGGCTTCGTTGCAGGAATGTTTTGGCTTCGTTTTTCTTTGGCCTTCTCTTCGAACCGCTTCAAAGCGCGTTGCAGAGAAGGTTGATGTGGCTCAATCGCAACCGCTTTGCGTTGCGCTCGCAATGCTGCTTCAAAGTCCCCTTGTTTCTCGAAGCAATGTGCGAGCGTATCTAGGTAGGCTGAACGATCAGGTGCTAGAGCGCAAGCTCGCCGGCTCATCAATAGTGCTTCTTGCTGATCCCCTTGGGTGTTCGCGACAAGCCAAGCGAAGGTATTGAGTTGATTCGCCAGTCGGCGTTTTTCGCTTGTTTGAAACATTGGAGCAGCGAGTCTCAGATCGCGATCTACACCTTCGATTTCATTTCTCAGCGCGTTGACGACTTCGGATTGATCTTGCAATCGCATTTGTTTTTCTTCGTCGTTCTCGGGTAGCCGAGCGAGTCCGATCAGCGCATCGACGTTATCAGGAGCGAGTTCGATCGCTTTCGAATACCTCTCGCGGGCTTCGGCGTGTTTGCCGTTTTTCGCCAAATCATTCGCAGCGAATAGGTGGTAATTCGAAGGGATGTCAGCCCCGTTTGTTTCCGTCTGCATTTGAAAGAGTCTCTCGTTTTCATAGCGCCGAGCAAACTTTTCAAGGACTTCGGATGCTTCTGCATCCCGGTCGAGTTCATGAAGCATCTGAGAGAGCAAGGTCAGCGTGAGTATGGTAGCGAATTCGGGTGAGTCTTCACGTCCACCGAGCGATTCTCGCAGTTCTGCTTCGGCCCATTCAAAGGATCCTCGATTGATCAGGGCTTCGGCCACACCGGCTCGTTCGATGTCTTGATTATTGCTTCGAAGCAGAAGTTCGTTTATTGGGGGTGGTTTCAGCGGTTGGCCGAGGATCGAGAGGACTTCGAAGTCTTTCGACAGTTCGATCCGTTGCCGGCTTTTTGCCATCTTCGCAACTTGGTTCGCTAAATCCGATTTATTCTGTTTCGAAAAACTCTCTGCAAGCAGGTAATTCAGTAATGCGGGAGCTTGTTGTGGAAACAGCGTAGCCGTTTGTGCGTAGTGAAATGGAACAATTTCCGGGAGGTTTGCGCGAAGAGCCCATTCGCAGAAGTCGATTTGAGGAAGGACTGCAAGTTGTCGGTTTGCGGTGATGAGGGAAAGGCGTTTGGCGACCGAAATGCCTTGATCTCGTTGCTTGGGCTCAAGGGAAGATTGTTCGGCCACCCATCGCATTAAGGGGGCGAGGACTTGAAGCGAAGTGTCGGCGTGATTGTCGAGGAAGAGAGCTTCTTCTTGGTCTATGATCGGCAGCCATTGTTCGATCGGAAATTCAGAGTTTTCTTTCCGTTCGAAAGCGATTTGCAGCCATCGACTTGGCTGACTTTTCGAACCGTTCAGGTTTTCAAGGATGATCGAAGCCAGACTGGGTAAATCATCGGCGGATGGGGCAGATGGATCAAGTGGATCGGAGGGAGGGGGGAGGGTTGTGGCGGGCTCGAATGGACTGAGTCGACGCAGAAGTTCGATAGCGGCGACTTTTGCAAGGATTGGATTCGATTCGAAGCGAGCGATTCGGCACAGGTAGCTGACGCCAAGATTTTTGTCGAGCAGTCCAAGTTTGCGAATCAATTTGGCTTTGGATTCGAAATCGGCTGGTTCGTAGCGATCCAAGAGTTTTCGGAGTTCGAACGGGGTGTTTTGGCCATCGATTGAGAACTTGCCACTTTGCACCATGAATCGAGCTTGGGAAGCGATTTGTGGGTCTTGGTGTTCGGTGGCAATACGAAGCCAGTCCAAGGCTGCGGAGCCAAAAGCTTCGAGTTTTCCTTGGGCTTCTAGGCGTTCCGAATAGCTTTCGGAACCGAGTTTTTCAATCCATCCGACAATCTCTGCATCGGCGCCCTCTGGGGCTGAATGGTTCGCAACTTCGGAAGCGTTCGGTTGAGGTTGCGATGCTGCTTCTTGGCCGAAGCAAGATGGGTCCGAGGATGTTAGTGCGGCGGCCGAGATGCACAAAGCGGCCGGGAAGCAGAGTGTTGCCAAGAAACGCAGTACGGCCAAGAAACACAGTGCGGCTGATACGACACCTGTGCAGGGAAACAAGCTCGGAGCGAGTTCATTGCGACGGATGCCAGGCCAAGACCCGGGTACTGGGTTTGTGCAGACAGGTGGGTGGAAGAAATTGTCACGGAGCAGTCCGAGGCGGATCGATTTCAAGCGTGTTTGTGGTTGGCGATTCAAAATGGTGAAGCCCTCCTTGCGATGGAAACAACGCCAGTGGTCCGGAAGATTCATAAAGATTCTTGGATGGCACAATCCCGGATGAAAACTCGTGTGAGACTTTTTGCCATACTTCCAGATGTCAATTTACTGGATGTCAATGTACCAGGGGGATCGCGATGGGGATACAAGGCGAGGGGGGCGAAGCGCAACATCGGTCCCGATTGGGCGGGGAATATCGGTGCGAGAAAGAGAAAAATGACAATTTTGGGAATGCAAGTGGGAAACTTTTGACAGTGCCATGATTTCCACGATAACATACTAGTGGGACTAGCTTTCAAGAGGTCTTCCTTATCGGATGGCCTGCTTGTGCTTTTTCTGATTGTCAGCTTTTCGAGGGTCTTCGGAGAATTCGCGTTATGGCGAAAAAGATTCAGCATGTCTGGGGGGTAGAAATTGGTCAAAGCTCCCTGAAAGCCTTGAGGTGTCACGCCGAGGGGGATCAGGTAGTCGCCGACACATTTGACTACGTAGAGTATCCCAAAATCCTCTCGCAACCTGAGGCGGAGCCAGAGGCGTTGGTATCCGACGCGCTCAGTCAGTTTCTTTCCCGCAATGACCTCAAGAGTGCGACGAAGATTGGGGTGAGCGTTCCTGGTCAGAGTGGTCTAGCGAAATTCTTCAAGCCGCCGCCGGTGGAAGTCAAGAAAATCGGCGACATCGTTCGGTACGAAGCGAAGCAGCAGATTCCCTTTGATTTGAACGACGTTATTTGGGATTTCCAGCAGATGGAAGGAGCCCAGATCGAAGACGGCTACGCGCTTGAGAGCGAAGTTGGCTTGTTCGCGATGAAGAAGGATGCGGTTTTTCGAGCTCTTAAGCCTTATCGGGACCAAGGGATCGATATCGATTTGGTGCAACTTGCGCCGATGAGTCTTTACAATTTGATCTCACACGAACGCTTTGCCGAGCGGATGGCAAACGAAGAGTACGATCCGGATTCTCCGCAGAAAAACACCGTTTTGCTTAGTATTGGCACCGATGCGAGCGACTTGATCGTCACCAACGGTTTTAGAATTTGGCAGCGAAGTGTGCCTATCGGCGGGAATCACTTCACCCGGCAGTTGACGAAAGACCTCAAGTTGACTTTTGCTAAAGCGGAGCACTTGAAGAAGAACGCCATGCAGGCCGACGATCCGAAGTTAGTTTTCCAAGCTATGCGGCCGGTTTTCAACGACATGGTAACGGAAATCCAGCGTTCTCTCGCGTTTTTCAAGTCATTGAATAAGAAAGCGGATATCGACGGGATGTTGGTGATGGGTAACACGGCGAAAATGCCGGGGTTGCTTCAGTACTTGAACAAGAACCTTGGGATGGACGTCGATCTCTTCGATAAGTTCCCCAAGCTTTCGGGCGCGGAAGTCCTTGGTGCGCAACCGTTTAAGGAAAACGCGGCAGCTTTTGGTGTCGTGTACGGCTTGGCCCTTCAGATGCTCAATCGCGGGCCGATGCGAACGAATTTGTTGCCTCGCGATATCGTGATCGATCGGGTCATACGGAATAAAAAGCCTTGGGCGGTTGGTGCTTTGTCGTTGCTTCTCGTCGGTATGGCCACCCACCATGCGATGCTTGGGCAAGTCTACCGGCCGGTTAGACCTGATCTTTGGTCAGGCGCTGAGTCTGCGGTTACGAATGCCGACAAGAGATCCAAGGACGAAATCGCGAAGGACGAGGATTACAAGGGGAAATTGAACCTTTATCGCTCTGTAGGTGCTGAAGTTAGCAAGGGAGCCGAGCAGCGATTACTTTGCTTGGAATTGTTCGAAGCGGTCGAGCAGTCTCTCAATAGAGATCCGTTGTTGATGGAAAAAACCCCACAGGAACTTCCGTACAAAGATCGTATGGATTTCCATATCACTCGCATCGAGCAAGTGTACTACGATAATCTTGCTGGATGGTACAAGCAGGATTTGAAAGACAGCTATCAAGAAGAGCAAAAGGCTCGTGAGCAAGCGGGTTTCGCGAAGGTCAAGAGGACTCCCGAGAAGGATCCAGATCCGACTGGACCAGGTTGGGTGGTTGAGCTTAGAGGGTACCATTTCTACAACGGAAAAGAGAAGCAAGGGCGTGAAGGTGCAGCGCACGTAACGAACTATCTCGTTGAGTACCTTGAAAACGGCACTGTAAAACTGCCCGGTAGCAAGCCGGGAGAAGTCCGTGAGATCACGATGTATGACTTGGGAATTCGCAGGCCGGTTCTTCGAAACCGAGCCGCACAGCCCAATCGTTTGTATAGGTTGCCGAACCCTGAGTATGCTCGTTTGATGGAAGAGCGAGGGCTGGCGCCCAAAGGTGGAGCTGGGCTTGGACTCGGTTCAGGCGGTCCGAATTTCGGTGGTGCTGCCGGACTCGGGACCGGTGGTGGTTCTGGGGCTTCGCTTGACGGCGGAGGTCCAGGTGGACCAGGTGGTGGTGCGGGGCTTGGGCTAGGAGGTGGTCCTGGTCGTGGTGGATCGCAGGGCGGAAGCAATAAAGATCCTTTGAAAGACGATCAAGGGAATTTGGTACCGCCGGACTTTGAAGCTCCCAAATTTGACTTTATCGTTCAAT
>CAIJIZ010000807.1 GCA_903820735.1 uncultured Pirellula sp. | reverse complement strand
CCTCCCTGACGGTTCGGGTTACCATTGGTCGCAGTTGCCGAGGTTCATCGGATTATTAGCCGTGATCTTACGCGGAGCGCGCGGATGGGCGATGAAGCGTGTACTGCAGCTTCCTCCCTGACGGTTCGGGTTACCATTAGATGCAGGTTCCGAGGTTTATCGGTTTATTGAGCGTTGGATCTTACGCGGAGCGTGCGGATGAGCGATGGAGCGTGTACTGCAGCTTCCTCCCTGACGGTTCGGGTTACCATTGGTGCGATCCTCCCTGACGGTTCGGGTTACCATTGGTGCGTGACTACCTGACGGTTGGGGGTACCATTGGTGCGTTCCTCCCTGGCCGGAATTGCCCTGGACGTCCACTACTTCGATTTGTTATTCACGAGCAGATATGTGTTTTCGAACTTCGTTCCAACAAATGCGTTTGCTGGAACGCGGTTTTGCTGGCATCCTTTTGTACCGCCAACAATCTCATGGCATCATCGAATAACAGGCTCGTTTACTTGGCAATTGCCTGGGTATGCACCTTCTGCGTGGGGTGTACCGATGGGCCGTTTTTCCAACTAAAGAAAATTAATCCGTATCTTCAACGACAATGGAAGAAGGATCGCGAGAAAGCGGTCGTGTTTTCCCAACGTGTCGAGGAAATGCGGTTGCTTCGTGGTCAAATCGGCACGATGCCGGAGGAAGACCAAGCTTATTGGATTGGAAAACTGGGTGAAATCGTCAAAACAGAAACTAGCCCTGAGCTGCGACGCGAAGCTGTACTGACGCTTGCGCAAGTAAACCAACAACCCGAATCAGTGACGATTCTAAGTCAGTTATCGAAGGACAAGAACGACAAAGTTAGACTGGCCGTTGTCGCGGCTCTCTCGGGTGGCAAAGATGGGGCTGGTAAAGGTTCAGCTGGTAGCAACGACGGGGTCTCAACAGCAACGCTACTCGCGATGGCAACCTCGGATGCGAACAACAATGTGCGGCTCAGCGCCACTCGCGCCCTTGGTTCCCACGATACGCCTCAGGTTCGCGAATTCCTAGGGAAGCAACTCGACGACCGAAACATCGCGATGCGATTTCAAGCTTCCCAAGCTCTAGAACAAATGACCGGCAAAAGGTACGGAGGCGATATCGACGCTTGGCGAAGTTACCTCGCCGGGCAAGACATCCCAGAGCCTAAGGCCTCTTTTGCTCAATCGATCGAGTCGCTGTTTTTACGTCGATAGATAGCCGTTAAACAGCCGATAGACTTGCACGAGATTCATGCTCGGGCTAATCCTGCTTAAATGTTCGACCGAATGCTCGCCCCGTTGCTCGGCATAACGCCCGACTTAACGCTCAGCTCTCGCAACCGCGATGGTAATTTATCGTATCTGGTAAAGCCACATCAATGCTTGATTCATCAGGCTCTCTCCGGCTCCAATCTGCGCCGGAGCGACTTGTGCGTCCGCACCGTACCCTCCCTCCGCCACCGCTTCGATGGTTGGGAAATATTGGTGGTAGCCATTGCAGTAGCCAAAGAAAAAGAGAGACTCGAAGCGAGCCCGTTCTCGTAATCGAAGCGCATGCTGACAAAAGAACTCACCGCTTGCTCCAACAAATGCGACTTCTTTATTGAGGACCGCAACTGTCAATCTTGGTCGTATCCCTTCTTGGTATTCTTCGACGAAGTTTGCAACCAATTCGGGAAAGAACGCCACTGAATAGATTCCTTGAACCACGGGGTTTCGGAAATCGGTTCGCGACTCAAACGTGAATCGCTCTTCCTTGAAACGTAAGCTCGGCTTTTCAATCTCTTTTGGCTCGATCGAATCGACGACTTTAAGCACTTCTCGCCCGAGCGCCGCACCGTATCCCAAGTAATCGCCATGGGGGCCGCGATTCACCGAGATATCTCCCGATGCGCCCTGCATGAAGACTACGCCACCCTTCGTTTTCTCAGAAACGGTAGTCCTCATAGCTCCGACATAGTCCGATGAGAACTTGCGTATCTGCGAAGAGATGTTCGTTGGGTGCCCGGTAAAGCTTACTAGTGTTGCGATGTTCTGACCGGTTGAAAGGGAGTCGAAGCGGATCACACCCACGCGGGTATCGACTGGTACGGGCTCGATTTTAGAATGGCGATTTCGATTGAATCCTTCGAGTTCACGGTGTCCGGTCCCCATGGTAGCCGGTTGCCTGAGAGCATCGGCCTTCAGGATCGCTTCGACAATCGCGTCTTCTAATCGCTGGTTATATCGAATCGCCGCGTCGTACCTTCCTCGTCCACGCCCAGGTTCATCAAAGAGCTCTACTATCGGTCCATGGTGAGTATGTGAACCAGCGATCAACGACGCATCGATCCCGCCTTTTTCACGAATCGATTCGCGGATCTTCTGAAGAGATGCTTCTTGTGGTGAGCGTCCAAGATCGAGCCCGACGATCGCCAATTTGCGTTTGCCTGCTTGAATGACAATCGCCGTGGACTTTAGGGGATCTAGCGTCCCTTCAGAAAGGGTTGCATGGCGATCACCATACCCCCACATCGGAACAGGCTCTTCAGGGGTAATGTCAATCTCAGCAAAACCGATTTGAAATCCCTGTCCAAGCACAACAGAGCAATGGGTCGTACAAGCGGCAATCAGAAGGCTCAACGCTAACGCTTGCTTACCAAGATTGAAGATTGTATTCATGCGAGACCTATGGGTTGAGTGTCAAATGAGGGGCATAGGGGTAATCCACTGGAGTATAACTGATCCCCAAGTCAGGAGTCTCAATCCGCCGACTATCTTCGCGCAAAGAAACGAGGAGTTGGTCGAGAACACCCGCTGTTAGCATCGTTCGCTCGACTGGATACGCAGGCTTACCTGTATGAATCATCGTTTCGATTCCTTTCAGCAGATAAGCGAAATGCGGATAGTAAGGCGTCTCGCGTTCTTCGACGCGTGTAGCAAACGACTTCCCAGTTGCTGTCAGCACTGCAGCCCCGATACCTTTCGCTTTACCCGGTAACATCAATACAGGGACCTTGAGTCCATCGATATACTCGATTACGAATACAGCTCCATCCTTCGGTGGATCCGCCAGTATCTCCTGACGGTTTGTACCGGTAGCTCCTAAACCTTGATCTAGCAACTCTGCGTGAATCACCCCGGCTGTCATCAATCGTTCTATTTGACTCGTCGGAAACGCTTGAACACCCGCAACTCCAAGCTCTCCCCCATCGCGTCTTTCCAGGATCGACTGCAAAAACTCCAAGGTGTGGATGCCGTAGATATCAAGTCCAGAATATCCAATGCCAACAGCCGCTTGGACCTTTTCTTTCCAACCGAGTGTCACGTCGGGGGAGCGGTAGCTAACGGTTAAACTTGAGCCGGCCATCCACGGCAACTCGAGTTCTTTCGCTCGCTTTGCCATCCAAAGCGCATCCTTCCACTCTGGACCGGGATGCTTATCGTTGAAGAGCGGAACAACGCGTCCGAACTTGCGCATCGCATCGGTGATCTCCTCGAAAAACCTTTTTCTTGGGTATAGGTGCTGACCGAACTCGTTCCATGGGTACTCTCCATGCTCTCCGATGCTCAAAACCCCATCGACTGCGATTTGATCGGAACCGAGAGTCAACGCTTCTTGAATCGACTTACAAAGACGAAATCCGTGCTTCTTCGTTAACTCGACCGCCATGTCCTCCGCCGGGAATTGATCGACATAAAGCGATACCAACTCGAGGTCGGGACCAAGCCCCCCGTCTTGTTGCCACCCTTCCAAAATTTTCCCAACCAGAACATCCGCATGGGACATCTTGCGGTATACGGTAACTACCGCAGCAACTTTCTTTTTACTCTTCGCAATCGAATCCAGAGGATATGCGAATAGATTTGATGAAGGTAGCACGCCAAGGGCAGCAGCAAGCTTGCTGCTGTGTACCAGCCAACTGCGGCGTGAGCATGAACGGGTTTGGTACAAATCATCCAATGGTTTCACGATCGATCTGTAAGTCATGTTCAAATCCTAAGAATGCGCAACGACTGTCAAAGAGGACACTACCTACTCTGAACTTACTCTGATTAACCTGGAGTCTCAATTGCTCGCAACAAGGTTTGACGAAGCGTGTAGAGACGCGTGGGTTCACTGATTTTACTGCCAGATTTGTCGGTGACATAGAAGACGTCGACGACTTGATCCAAGTGTGTACTCACCTTGGCGTATTGAAGATCGATTTGATAGTCAAAGAGGGTTTTGGATATGTCGTACAGCAAGGCTGTACGATCGTAGGCAAAGACGGTAAGGATTGTAAAGTCGTCGGAGCTACTGTTATCGAAACGAACTTGAGTTGGTTGCAGACGCGACGAAGCAGACTCATCGGCTTGATGAGACTTCCAGGTGCGTCGTAATTTCGGAGGTTGAGGATCGGTTGCTTCGATCGCTCTGCGAATGCTCGATGCAACATCTTGAATGCGTCCCATCGGAGGAGAGCCCTGGTAGTCCGCATCGTCGACGATAAAGCGGTCCCAAGCGATGTTTCCTGGTAACGAATGAATTTCTGCGGCGAGGATACTCAATCCTTCGCTTGCGAGTGCACCGGTGATACGATGGAACAAGCCTTCGGTGCGGGAATCGTGGGAAGCGATCACATATTCCGTCGCGTCACGATCGGCCAAGTATTGCGCCCAGACCTGCACCGGAGCCTCGGGGCTTAGCAGGCGAATTTTACGAAGCTCTTCCATCAGGTCTTTTGTTTTCACTTGGAACAAGTAGGTGGCAGGTATAGCTGCTACCAGTTCGTCCCATCGTGATTCACGTTGTTCGCTAACGGTTCGCAGAGCAAGTAGAGCTTCTCTTGCAGTTGCTTGCGCTTTCGATTTCTTCTCAGGCTGCAAACCGGATCGCAACTGTGATTCCGTTGCATCGTAGAGCTGGTGAATCAGATTGAGCTTCCAATCATTGAGCGCGCCCGGCCCGACGGCCGCAAGATCTGCGCACGACAAAAGAGTCAGAAGTTGAAGGCGTTCAAGCGACCCGACTTGCTGAGTGAACTTGACGATCGCCGAGGGTTGAGTGAGATCAAACCGGAACGCAGTATGCGTCATGATCAAGTGCTGGTGCACCAGAAAGCAGATCAGCTCACGATCAGCATCGGAGAGTCGGAGGATACGGCAGGTTTCATCGGCGATTCGAAGTCCAACTTCGGAGTGATCTTCGACGAAACCTTTTCCTAAATCGTGCATGAGCAGCGCTAGGTGCAACACGAGTTTCTGTTTTGAATCGCGGTACAGTGTTCCGAGAAAGTCTTCTCGTTTCGCAAATTCTTCGGCACACTCAACGCTTCGAATACAGTGTGCATCGACCGTGTATTTATGATATTCGTTGAATTGCAGTAGGCATCGCGTATGTCGCACAGCAGGGATGATCTGTTCGAGCACTCGCAGTTCGTGTAAGCGGCGGAGAATTTCTCCGAGACGGCCCGGGGTACTCATCAGTTCGAGGAAGCGACCGATCGCTTGTTCTCCGACCGGCTTATCCGCGCGATTGAGCATCCCTTGCCGAATCGTCCGCCATGTGCGGTGTTCGATTCGACGCTGGAAACGATTCGCGATCTGCATCAGCTCAAGTACCTTTGCCGGATCGTCTTTGATCTTGGGTAGGCCTTTTCTTGTTGCCCAAACCTCTTTGAGGCCGAGCCGAATTTCTTTGCCGGCCGTAAGACTAAGAAACCGGTAAAAGAAGCCGAAAGGGGTAAGCCGCGAGCGAGCCATTCCGACAAAGTTCGCCGAGCTGTAGCGAACTTCCGAAGTGATATCGAAGAACTTCGTCATAAACTCTTCGACTGGCAAGACCCCTTCCTTTCCTTCGAATCCCATCCATTTCGAGAGCTCCATTTGCTTGGAGCGATCGAGAGAATCCAAAGCTCGACCGCTCATGAAATGGAGTTGGTTTCTCAGTCGCAGCAAGTAATCATAGCCATCGCGAATCGCGTTGTAGTCTTCGGGGGCTAGCAAGCCCACATCGGCAAGTTGCTCGGGGCTTTTTTCTCCAAAGCAAACGAATCCGATCCAGCGAACTATCTGCACATCGCGTAGGCATCCTCGAGAGCGTTTGATATTCGGGTGCAATAAGAATTCGGTTTCGCCGTATTTTTGGCGTTCTTCGTAACGTTCCTTCTCGATCATCGCGGCGAGAGATCGCCAACGAAGTTTCGCGCCGTTTCGAAACGAGTTTTCAAAATTATTGAATAGCGAGTCCGACCCAAAGATAAGACGCATCTCAACAAGCGAGGTCAGAATCACAGCGTCAGTCCAAGCCAGTTGTCGGCACTGGAACGGGGTGCGCACGGAGAATCCGAGCTGGAATCCAGTATCGACGATCATCTGAGAGACGCGGCTAGCGAGGGCTTGCACTTCGCGTTCTGGCAACCCGCTGTGCAGGAGCATCAGATCGAGATCGGAGTAGGGAGCAAGATCGCGGCGACCGTAACCGCCGAGAGCGACGAAAGCGAATTTCGTAGAGTCGTACTGACCCTCATCGCAAGCCGCGCGGATGAGCCGATGCACTATGGCATCGACCGCATCCGCCCATGCTAAACATACTTGCGGACCGGTATTGCCTGAGGAGTGGAGATTCGCCGACTTAAGCCGCGATTCTGCAAGCAACCTTCGCGACTCGAGGACCTGGGGATGGAGAGAGGACAAGTCTCTAAAGACGAACTTGGAGTGTTTTATGAACGACTACAGTGCGTCTTCTCCTTGTTCGCCGGTTCGAATCCGAACGGCGTTTTCCAGAGTAGAGACGAAGATTTTGCCGTCACCGATCTGGCCCGTCTGCGCAGTCTTGACGATCGTGTCGATGACCGATTGCAGGTTGCTATCGGAACAGACAACCTCGATCTTCACCTTGGGAACAAAGTCAACGGCGTATTCGGTGCCACGATAAATTTCCGTGTGCCCCTTTTGACGACCGTACCCACGAACTTCGCTCACGGTCATGCCGTGAATCCCTTTTTCAGTCAGCGCGTTTTTGACGTCTTCGAGTTTGAAGTGGCGAACAACAGCTTCAACTTTCTTCATTCGACGAACTCCAGGTTCCTATGCCACAACTCTAAAAGGCCATGGCGACCAAGTGGTAAAAACGCGGGACCGCCTGTATGCCGAAGCACACTCCCACGAAGTGCAAAACCGTGCACTTCTACCAATAGTCTAACGTGGTTTGATTCGACAGAACAAGGCTTACCGCAAGCCGTTGCGAAAATGTTTCACTTTTTTCAAGAGTCGGTATTAAGTAGCCTACTACTCACGACGTTCGGCCGGCACTTCGGCCTATTTCTAAGGCGTCTTCAAGCCGCATCGCCCCGTCGTACAGCGCGCGACCGACAATCGCCCCTGCTGTTCCTTGCGCCGCGAGCTTCCTTAAATCCTCCAGGGAGCTTACGCCACCGGAGGCAATGACCGGAAAAGGGGAGCAGTTCTCGATTTGCAGCAAGCTTGCAAAGTTCGGGCCGGCCATCATCCCGTCTTTTTCGATGTCGGTGTAGACGACCGCTGCGCAGCGACCGGTCTTTTCCCCTATCCGATTGATCAGTTCGGTTGCGGGGGTAGAGGAAGTCTCCAGCCATCCTTCGGTGGCGACCATCCCGCCGCGAGCATCGACCCCGAGAACGAGTTTACTTGGGAATTCCTCGCACATTTTTGCAAACCAGTCCGGATCTCGCAATGCGGCGGTTCCCACCACCAAACGAGAGAGCCCAAGATCTAGAAGTCGGCGCACCGCCAATTCATCTCGTACCCCGCCTCCAAGTTGAACCGTCTTCCCGGACGCAGCTTCGACGATCCCCCGAACGGCTTGCTCATTGACCAAGCTACCGGTTTTTGCTCCGTCGAGATCGACGCAATGCAGGAAATCCGCCCCGGCGTCGAACCATCGTTTCGCCATATCGGCTGGATGGTCACTGAAGACCGTCTCGCGTGCGTAGTCCCCTTGTTGCAAGCGTACACACTTGCCCCCCAATAAATCGATCGCTGGCCAAATTTCCATGGTTTCTGTTAGGTTGTACGCCCGGGGTTTGGATTCGGGTAGCTGGTTTGGATGCGGGTAAGTACGTGCTTGTGCACTCGAACAGCGGAATCAATGAGTTCCGTCAATCCCGCTTCAGATGGCAAAGCTTACCGAAAACAATCCGGCTCGCCATAGCCAAAGGCCGGCAATACCGCGGTTGGCGGTTTCCCATTCAAGCGTTCTCTGGTTACAATCCGGCCCGACGTCAAGCGGTTGCATAGCCGCTGACTTTCGGAAGATTCGATCGCCGAGTTGCTAGGCTACCGACGTTCGGTCACCCCCCGTGGGTTGGTAATTTGCTATAGTATCCGTAGATTCAGTACCACGGTTTCACTTTGGTCTGTTGATTGGCAGGTGCTCGAATGCGGTCGCCTCCAATTGCCGCAGAAGCACCAACGGTGAGCTTCGCCCCAAGCGTACCGGCTGAATTCGAAGTATTTCCCGAGGCCACGTATTTCCCGACGCCACGTATTTACCGCCCCGTCACATTATTCCCCATTACCATTCCCGATTACCGAATAGATTCGAATAGATTCGAATAGATAAGTCATGAGCACCATTCACGAACGCTACAACGCGGCCGAAAAGCTAAAGGATTCCGGAGAGGTCGAGCAAGCAAAGGAAATGTTGCTTGCGATTGTTGCTGATGCCCCCGAGCATGTCCTCAGTCACCTGACCTTGGCTCGTATCTTTACCGGTTTGGGTGAGCATGAACAAGCTATCTCCCATGCGGAACAAGCTTGCACCCTAGAACCGACCGAATCGTTCAACTTCACGCTGCTGAGCGTGACGTATCAACGAGCCTACGCTGGCACCGGCGATCACAAATACATTCGTATGGCCGAAGACGCCATGGCCCGCTCGCGAATGCTGTAAGTCTCTTTGCGTTCTCCTACCGTCCATATCCCCCCTGCAATCGTTCTCGAAAGGTTTTGTTCATGACGCTCTCACCTTGGTCCATCGGGGTCTTCACCAGCATCGACGCTGGCTTAGGGGTGCACTTGGACGTGGCGAAAGAACTGGGAATCCCATCTATACAGCTTCATACCCCGCATGCCGCCGGCCGCACACCGGCCGCCGCTGAAGCTTTCCTCAAAAAGCTCGATGCCTATGGGATTGAACTCACGTGCGTCTTCGGTGGGTTTGACGGAGAAAGCTACGCAGACATCCCAACCGTGGAACGAACCATCGGCTTGGTACCTGCCGAGACCCGCGCTGCGAGGCTCAAGGAAATGAAGGAGATTGCGGACTTCGCCCGACTCCTGGGATGTGACGTCGTCGGTTTGCACATCGGTGTGGTTCCCCATGATGTGAAAAGCAAAGAATACGCAGATGTAATCGACATCACTCGTCAACTTTGCGATCATGCAGCAAAGAACGAACAAGCGATCCACTTGGAAACCGGACAAGAAACCGCCGATGCACTTCTGCAATTCATCGGCGATACCCAACGCCAAAACTTGTTCATCAATTTCGATCCTGCGAACATGATTCTTTACGGTACCGGCGAACCGATTGAAGCGCTTCGTAAAGTTGGCAAGTACGTTCGCAGCGTCCATTGCAAAGACGCAACTTGGAGCGATTCCCCAGGAGTGACCTGGGGCGCTGAAGTCCCGTTGGGCAAAGGGCAAGTAAACATCGCTCTGTATCTTCAGACTCTCAAGGAGATCGGGTACAGCGGACCATTGACGATCGAACGGGAGATTCCTCAAGAGCCCGAACGCCAAAAAGCCGAAATCCAACACGCAGCCGAATTGCTCAATTCGATCAAAGCCAGCTTGGCTACTAGTTCCAAGTCAACAACTTAATTGAAATGACAACCACCATTTCTAAAAGCAACCAAACCACCCTTGCTCAAAGCAGAACGGTGGGAACCCATCGACTGCAATGACCTTGACCGACCGTTAAGCCCTTCCGATAATCCGGCGTCCTCCCTTCGGATTGTCGTTTGAATGTTTCTAAACTACATACTGATTCACTGTTTCGCTTGCTTTTGATCT
>CAIJIZ010000806.1 GCA_903820735.1 uncultured Pirellula sp. | reverse complement strand
AGGAAAGCAGCCGAGAATACGGCCTAGGATGCGGCCTATTATGAGATCTCGGGAGGACTCTCGAGAGCTTATGTGAAGAAATCTACCGAATCAGCGATTGGGAGTGGATTGGGTAGTGCGTTTTGGTGAGAGTTTTGTGAGGAGTTTTGGGGAGAGATCTCGGTAAGGAACGCATCTTCGCGAACGATGTGTTCGTCCTTGCGTTGATGATTCGAGGAACCGTAGTGTGATTTACCTTGGGCATCTCGATCAGTGGTTTCACGGGGAGAGTCTACAAGATCGATTTCGATCACATTCTCGGAGTTGGATTGAGCGTTGAGGATATCGGCTGGGACTGCATTAGTCGCCGCGGACCGTTGTGTGTTCGCGATTGGAGAAGTCGATCGCGACGCGTTTACCTGCGTCGGGGGGGAGCGTCGCGAGATGGGATCGAGGAACATATCCATGTTTATGAATGCCGGCTTCGTTTGTTGTTGGGATGGATGTGCTCGAGATAGCGATGCGCTCGAGATGCAATATCAAGGAGACTCTAAGAGGACTTGGTCAAGCGAGTCACGCAGCGGCATCGGTGGGCGGATTTGCGGGTTGCTCGTAGTGCCAGTGACTTCGATGCGCATCCAATTTGCGTTTTGGTTTTCGGTGAATGGACGGATCAAAGCGCCCATGATACCGCGACGCCCGACATTGGTAGCGAGCTCAAGGTTGATTTCGCGGCGGAAGTTGACTTCGCCTTTGCCTTGCATGGAGATCAAATCACCGTCGAGTTCCAGTTTATGAATCGGCACTCGATCTCCATCGATAGAGAATTCGATATCGGCTGCATCGAAAGCACCTTGATCGGGCCGGATTGCCAGGAGGTTTAGCAGACGGATCATGACGGGAAGTTCGTAGAGGTTAGCCCCTCGCAACCAAGCTTTGCCATTTCCTTCGAGGGCATAGAGGTTATTGATAGAGCCCCGGAGGTCGCATTCGACGAAGAGTTTACCGTTCACGGGCGAATGGGCTTCGCCCAAGTCGACCAGTAATCCATGGAAATCGGAGTCGACGAGTCGCGTGCGGAGCATAGCTCGTTCGCCATCGAGAGGTTCGACGCCGCTGATGAAGAGGGTACCGCTTAGGGCTCGAGCACGAATGTCGTGTTCGTGGATATCCATCGTCGGGTAATCGATCGATGATTTTAAAGGGGATGCAAACCACGACGAGTTGTTCTGTTGGTCTCGGTGTTCGACAAACCCGTTTCGAACGCGCGATTGGAAGGTAGCGGATACAACTTCGCTGGAAACCGACGAAGCTGGCTGCACTGCGAGTGCTTGAACGGTGTTGGCTTGTCTATATGTCGCATCGCGGCCGAGGTAGAGCTGGTTGTCTTGGATTGCAAAAGGGCCTTCGATTCCTGTTACCGCCACCCCACGGATCGCAAGGGCATCGAGGGCCAGAGAGCCGAATGCAGTTGTCCCCCGAGCGTTGCTTTGACCGTTGATGTTCAGTGAACCACGGACTCCTTTTGCGAGATCACCACCGATGGAGACATCTTCCAAATCGAGTCGAAGATTCCAGTCGCGAACGAGGGATTGGAATTCGGGGGCGAGGGAGGCGATGATCGTCGATCCGGTGATGCTCACCGGTCCGCGAACACTCATTCGGGTCATCGGGTCCTTGAGGATAGGAGGCAGAGAACTGATGAGGACTTGGTCTATCATCAAGCGTGATGAAGGGAGCCAATTTAGCATGCCGTCCCAAGTGCCGTCGCTGTGCAAGCGTATTTGACCGTTGGTCTCCACGCGGCTAGCGTCGTGCATCCCCGATAGGTTTCTGATATCGATGCGTCCGGGTCGGTAATCGACGGCGCATTCGATGTCGTGAATGGTGTAAGGGAAGGATTGTGGATGCAGGGACATTCCCCTTCCGCCGTTATTCGAAGTTCGCGATTCGGCGATCGCGACTTTCAGATCCAGCGGAGCGCGTGCGGCGGAGCGTTGGATTTGGACCGAGATCCGATCGATCACACCGCTGGGTTGAAGTTGCTCCCAGAGGTTCCGTGCACTTGGTGGAAGGGCTTGTTCAAGGTCTTCGTCGAGTGCCACGTGATGCGCTTGGAAAATCAAGTCGATCGCATCGACGCTGCTCGGCGAGCAGGATGCGACACCTTCGCCACGTATGCGAGCACCGTCGTTTCTACCTACAAAATCTTTTAAAACGAGTCGATCGTTGTCGAGTGTGGCTTGACCGTGGATGTCGGTGATGGGGTATCGAAATCCATCGAATCGCACGGAGCATTCCGAGAAGGTCAGTTCGAGGGATCGAGAGATCTGTTCGGGGCGATGTTCGGAGCGAATGAATCGGCCTTTACGCAGCATCATCGTTCCGGTGGGATGCAGTGAGTTGACGAAACGTTGGAAGCCGCTTTCGGGTAGCCCGCGAGGAGTTAGTGCATTGAGAAGATTCTCATCGATGGGGAGTGGGGATTCCGAAGCGATAGTAAGATCCATCAGCCAGCGTGGTGAAGCTCGGCGCAGGGTGAGCGAGCCATTGAGTCTCTGCTGGCCGGCCATTGCCGAGAGTTCGGGGGCTTCGATGACCCCATCTCGATAATGAAAGTCCCCAGAGATATTGTGAATAGGATAGGGAAAGAAGTCAGGGTTCGCGCCCCCGTCGCGGGCTCGGATCGTTAAATGTGGGCTCCAGTTCTGACCGTCGAAGTGAACGGAAGCCAATGCATCGATACTTCCTCTTAGATTCAACCGTCGCCAGTGCTCTTGGGCGGAAGCAGGAAGAGCTTTGTAGAGTGTCTCATCGAGTTCCAATTGACGGATGGCGATCCCTGCGATCAGCGGAGAGCCAAGGTTGAACCCATTGATGTCGCATTCGAGCGATACGGTTGCTTTACCCGACCTCCCCTGCCCTTTTCTAAGGTGAATGCCTTGAGGATCGAAGTGCAGTTCGGCGGAGAGCTGATCGATCGGGTAGGGAACGTTTGGATGGAGAAGCCGTCCATCGCGAACGGTGGCATGAGCTTGGAACGGAAAACCTTGGTCGCTGTACGAACCTCGAAAAGCACCGTCGAGCCGACCAGTGAAACCTTGAAGCATCCCGATGCGATCGCGGAGGTTGTTGGGTAGTTGTTGAAGAAGTGTTTTGGAGATTTCAAGTTGTTCTAGATCGCAAGCGATGTCGATGTTTCCGGTCGTTGAGTACCGTTTTGCTTGGATCGCTAGACGTGAGAAGTGGCTGCTCGATAAGCTTGCGCTTAAGACTTGTTCGGTATCGATTTTGCCATTTCGATCCGAGGGTGCTGATTGCTCCGTGAGGATTCCTTGAAGGTCATGGCAAAGAATTTCTCTGGCAAGATATCCAGAGGGATGTCCGATGCGTAGCAAACCCGAGCGGATGTGTATGTTTGGGATGCGATTCGCGGGTTTCGATTCACTAGGAATGAGTTCTTGGATACTCCAAGCGTTATCGGCGGTAGGCCAGAGGCTTAGATCCAAGCCGTCGAGGATGACCGTATCGATTGGAACTTGGCCTTGAATGATTCCGATCAAGTCGATGGGGCCTTGGCAAGTGATACGTCCGATTTTCAGAACGTCACGTACCCCCCGATCGGTGGCTTTTGCGATGGTAAGACCATCGATGAGGATCGATTCGCCGGGAATGAGTCGAGCCCGATCGATGTTGATGCGATGGTTCGGGAATTGACTTTGTAAGCGGTTCGCAATTTCGGACGTAAGTTGATGATCGACACGATCGAAAGCGATAAAGTATCCCATGCCCAAGGCAGCCACAAAGAGCAACAGCCAAGCGATTCGGCCGGAGGAACCGCGAGGTTTGCTAGGAGTCTGGATTGGAGTTGGAGTTTCTGGGGTACTCATCCGTGGTACTGTGTTTTTGGGCGCGGTTCGCTTGGGCTGTATTCTCGGGTAATGGAGTGATGGAAGGTTGGAATGACTTTTTCGGGTTAGGGAATCGAAGGGAAAGGATGTGTGCTGCGCCGATTCCTGCGAGGACGCAGAGGATCAGGACACCGGGTTGTCGGTAGCGGACGGAGCCAATAAAAACCGCATGCAGTACAGCTAAGTACAAGCATGGCATGGCGATCCACAGGGCGCTCAGTGGGCGAGACTTTGCCAAGTAGCACAGTCCCCAAGCGGCCAGCAGCATGATGGTGCTGTAGGATCCGGCTTCCCACCATCGAACCCATGGATTTCCTAGCTCGCGTGCGATCGGCATTGGCATCCATGTTTTCAGGAACTTTACCAATCCAAGCTTTACGACGTCAGATGGATTTTCGAAGGCCCACTGGTAGGCGGCGTGCAGTAGTCGGCGGTCGATGCGCCATTCCAGGGTAGATTCAAGCGGCTTGCCTTCGGATGCTAGCAATTGGTCTTGTTGGAGTTGTGACTGGAGGAATTCGGTCGAGAAGGCCATGTTCTCGTCGCTTGATCCCGACGCATTTGGGTGCCATCCGTCGTAGAGGCTTGCGCCGACTTGCAGGGTGGTGGGGACGAATTTTCCAGTGATTGAGTAGTTTCGGATCCACCAAGGGGTCATGCTCAGTAGGAATACAATCATGAAGATAGCTGATTGCAGCAGGGGTGTTTTTCGGTCCTTGTGATGGGTTAGATAGCTAGCAAAGAGGATATACAAGCAAGCGATTGGGAGCCACAAACTCCAGCTTGGGCGGGTCAAGCATGCGGTGGCGAGTGCGGTGGCGGCGGGGATAAGGAGGGGAGAAAACTTTTTGGGGATTGGAATGTTTTTTTGTTTGGGTTGCACAGCGAGCCAAGTCCAATAGGTGGCGAGGATGAAAAGTGGAGTCGCGAGAGCTTCGCTCAGGACGAAGATGCTCATGCCGACAGCACCGCAATAGAGGGTTGCCAGAAGGCCGGTGAGGATGGGGGCTAATGGGAGGTTGCAGAGACTTCGGGTCCAATGCATCAATAGCCAAACGCATGCGGCCCCGAGGAGTGAGCCTGCGAAGCGAACCAGGAGAGGGATCGTGGGGCTGATGGGTGCTTTGAGGTGGTGTTCTTCTAGGGGGGCTTCGAGGGCGACGAAGGGAGTGAGGAACAGGGGGTATACCGGAGCGCGGAAGATCTTCGATTGATCGCTACCGTATTGATAAGTTCCTTCGTGAACGACGTTACGTGCGATGATCCAGTAAGAGTGGCTATCGCCGAATTTCAGAGGGGATCCGGCCGTGTTGCATTGGGATTGCCACGCCCAAGCCGCAGTGAGGCGGAGGAGTAGTGCGAGGATGAATACGGCCAGGAAGGCGCGGGATTGGGTTGAGGGAGACAAAGTGAAAGTGTTCAGTTCAATTGCGCGGTCGGTTTACCGCGACAGTTTTACCGTTACTTCTAGTTCCGGCATGATTCGGATGGCTTGAAGGAGCGGTTCGTAGATGTTGATAGAAGTGAAATTCGATTCAGAGATTTTGATTCGATCTGGGGGTGTGATGAAGGAGTCGTTCGAGGGGTCGACAGGGATCCAAGCTTGACTGTCATGATATTCCGCCCATGTATGGAAAGCGAGGGTTGGGCGCACGGAGGATGGTTCGGCGCGGAGGCCCGCAGCGATGCGGGCGTGAACATCGAGGCTTCGAAGGATCGCGACTAGGAAGAGTGTTTGGTCGATGCAATCACCTTTTTTCACCTTGAGGGTTTCCGAGGGAGACTGGATCGATTTATTGAGTGTGGATTGCGAAATCGTTTCGCGGACCCAACTCCAGGCAAGTTCTGCGCGTTCGGTTGGGTTGTTGGGAAGTGGTTGTTTTTCCCGTTGGATCGTGAGCCATTGTTGAAATGACTGTTCGTTCCAACGGATGGTTTCCGATGGAGAGATCGATTCGGAAGTGGGAGGGTCGTCGGTAAAGGAATCGAAGGGGATCGCGGAGCTTGAGAAGACTTCGACCTCCACGGTATTTGAAGTGGCGTTTGAAGTGGCGTTTGAAGTGGCCTCACGAACGATTTGGTTTGTGAGGTGGCTCAATCTTGGATAGAGGTTTGGCGTCGGGGAGGAGATGCGAAACAAGAGAGACGGATCGGAGGGTCGTTTTGGGAAGGAGCCGAGCAGAGGGATCGGTTTGAAGTTGATCGCATCGAATTCGTCTTTGGAGATTACCAAGCGGGCGGTAAGGGGATCGCAGGCGAAGGCGAGTATGTCTTGGGTTGGGTTATAGGATTTTTGAACGATACCTTGGGTGTCGACCCAAAGGGTGGAATTCGATTCGCGGCCTTGGGAGATCGTCCGATTTTGGATTTCCAAAAGTGGGATCAGTTTTCCGGAGTGGTCGACTGTCTCGATCACTTCGATAGCTTCGAGTCGGCTTTCCGAGATAGCCATACGGAACGGATCGAGGTATCGGATGGTACGGACTTCTTTGGGTTGCATGGGGGTGCGTTGCAAGGATTCTTCGAGGGCGAAGGGCCCGAATTCGGAGGCAGCCCAAGGTACGCTTGTCGAGTCGACAATTTGTTTGCCGTTCGGGTCGGAGGTGATTTGATCGATGGATAGAGTGTTGTCGAGCACACGGGCTTGGAAGCGTCGTTTGTTTGAGCCGAGATCAAGTTTCCCGTCGAAGCGTGCAAGTTGACCTTGGGGTGTTTCAAGCGAAGAGATAATCACCGACTGGTCGGAGGAAGTTGCGGCTTTGGTTTTGATGCGAACGCGGCTTTCGGCTTCGATACTCAGCAAAGGTTGTTCGCCGCTAGCGAACTCGTCTTTTGCGATTTCAATGGTGCGGCGGGTGTAACCGACGGGTCGATTTCCGACGTAGAGGATTTCCCATTGCAAGCGAGGCAGAGAGCTGAGGTCTACCCAAGAGGCCAGTGTTGCCGATTTGGGTGTTGTCGATTTGGGTGTTGTTGGGCGGAGTTCTGAAGGGGCGGAAGGTTCGTTGTTGGTAGGCGAGAGATCGGGGGTCGTGGAGGCCGTGGTAGGGTTATCTGGGATAGAAGGGGAAGTCGTGGGGTTTGAGGTTGGTTGGCTATCGGATCTCGAACTTGTCGAAACAGGCTTTAAGATGGGGCCTTCGGGCAGCCCGATAGTTTTTCTAAGTTCAGCGCGGGTGGCTGCGAGTTGCTCTGCGGAAGGGGAGCAACCTGTGGAGCACAGGCAGTGTGCAAGGGTCATCATCAAGAGTGACTTGCAGAGGTTTGAAGGGTGGCTCTTGGCCGATTGCAGGGAGGCTAAGCCGTGGACTTGTGTAGATTTGGAAGCAGTTGCAGTGCTGTGTGCAGTAGCCATTTGCGGGGGTGTTTTTTCAGAGGTCGGAATCGATCCGAAGTTGTGAAGGGGATTTGCGGGTCACACGCAAGTCATCGGCAGGGATGCGTGTTGGAGGGGCGGTGGTAGTTAAGGATGGGAGAAGAATGCCGTATTGGGGACAGTAGGTGGGAGGATTGTAGGGGTTATTCGGGTGAGAAAAGCTTGAGAAAAACTTCGGTTTGTACGCATCGTGTTGGAGTTTGACCTATTTTTGGTTGTTCCCGGATAGGCAAGCAGAATGGCTTGGGCGGCTGGGTACGAGCGTCATTGATCTGAAGGTTTTCAACACGTAATCGTTTGCAGCAGTCATCATGGGATTTCCAGGTTTTCGTTCGGGTGCAGCCAAGAAGAATTATTCCGAGTCGCGATCGACACCGACGTCGAGTTTTGCGGAGTTGAATCACGATGAGTTAGAGATGCACATGGAACGGAGCCGTTACGGAACGTTTGAGCTGACGGATGCGATCCGTCCGGCTTATAGCTTGGAAGTCGTACCCAAGCAGGGGTTCCGTCATGACGAATATGTCGACCCACAGAGCGGGGCGACGATTCCGGTGCTACTCGCTTCCGTATCGCGAGAGCGTTTGTTCGATTTGTTCATCGATTTGATTTCGTGTTTGGGTGAGACGGTCAATGTCGTGTTGGAGACGAGTCATCATGGCGAGACTGGTGAGCACGATGATTTTGTACGCGAGCACATCGACATGCCGATATTAAAGAGTGTGTTGTACGACTTTGAAGACTTGTTGCTCAACGATGGGTGCACGGGGATTGCGGTGGTCAATCCGAAGCGAAAGTTAGAAGTGCAATTCGACGAGCATAAGTTGTTGATTTGCTATGGAGTGCCGCAGGAGTTATTTGAACGCGTGTTGATCAAGTACGACGTATATCCCGATGATCAAATGCGGTTTGTAACGGAAGCCGAGCATGTGCACAGCAGCAGTGATCGGTTCGTGGACTTCTTTGATACCTTACAAACACGGCTCGGTATCGATGGCAACTTTCAAGATGACACGCACTTTGAGATTTAGAGTTCACCGATAGTAGTTTTCGAATCTTGAGCGTTAGCAAAGCGTCGAATTGCCATCATGATGGCAATATTTACGGCGACTATTTTTCTTCGCTAGCCGTTGAATTCAGTTGCATTTAATACTTAGCTAACGTGCAATCCTAGGCGGTGCGCTAGGGCTTGCAACGCGACTTCCCAGTTGGACTTTAGGTGCAAGTATTGTTCCCACCATTCCATAAGGGATGGGACGAGTTGAGTGTGTAGGTCCATTTGTTTTGGGATCGCGATATGCCAATGTTCGATAGCCATGGCGGCGGTCGGTTCGTCGCATCGCGCGACTTCGAGGACTTGTGCGGCCGCTAGAGAAGGAACGAGCATCGCGAGAGGTACAAGTCGATGAAGGGTTTCCGGTTTGAATCCTAGCGAGTGGCGAGACGACGTGTTGTAGAGTTGAGAGACGAGCCAACCGAGGCGAACAAGTTCAGGAAGTTCGGTCAGGGGGTTGGTCAAGACGGCTTCGATTCTTACTGAGCCGTGTTCATGATGCGACTTGCCTCCCCCACCTTGAACGGGTTGCAGCGCAATGACATCGGCTTGGCTGACGAGAAGTTCACGCGAGGTGAAACGAGCGATGTGTGCCAGGAAACCGTTTCCGTAGCCGACCCATTGATCTTGAAGAGGCCTGACTCGGAAATCGATTTGTTCGAGGTATTTGGGGAATAGATTTTTGAAGGTGGCTTCGACGTCGGTGATGCATCCTGTGAGTCGTTGCACGAGGGATTGTTCGACGAACCCATCGAGACGTTTCGTCAAGACTTCGTTTGCCAGTGCACTGTTGGATGCGATGGAGGAGCCGAGTGGTATTAAATCGTCCCAGAGGTTTTCGGCGTGAGGTGAGTCGGCGTCGTGCAAGCAGGTACCCAGGGCCTCGGCGCTTGGCTGCATGCGTTGAGTGACTTGAGGGTCGATCAAGCGGTTGGCGGATCCCCAGCAGCATTCGGCGGTGTGCAGGGCGCTGACCGAATAGCTTTTTGTCCAGTTCAGGTGCATTGGTTCGATTTCGGT
>CAIJIZ010000805.1 GCA_903820735.1 uncultured Pirellula sp. | reverse complement strand
TGTAACACTTCAGCAATCGTTAAAGCATCATCGGTTATCGGATGCTGCCCCTCGTTAAACTCCGGAAAGCTCACCTTTGCTTGCTTGTTCCCTCGAATCTGTGCATGACCTAGGTGCTTACCCGTCATCAAGACGCATCGTGAAGGAGCGCACACTGGTGCTCCGCTATAGTGCTGCGTAAATCGCATCCCCTCGCGTGCTAACCGATCGATGTTCGGTGTCTTGATCTTCGACTGCCCATAGCACCCTAACTCGTAGACTCCCAAATCATCCGCAAGGATGAAAACGATGTTGGGCCGCGAAGAGGTAGCAACTCTCCCTTCATTCGAAAAGCATTCGTTGCTACCACAATACCACACCATGCTCACGACAAGCATCGACACGAGATTGTTCTTTCGCAGCGCCCGACGTCGTTTGACCAAGAATGGCACGATGAACAACCACAGCCCTGTCCCCCACATCACAAGCAGCACGAGAGCAGCGGGCAAGAACACCCCAAGCTTCGTCCAATCCCCTCCAAAAAACGATCCGTCATGCATCGACTCGATCCAATCGCTTCGACGAATGGCTTCTTGCAAGATCCGTCCGTCGGACAAATCCAATTGCACCTCCCAACCTCCCCGAACACTGAATTTGGCGACCCCCTTCGAGGGCTTAATGTCAATTCTCTGGACATCGTCCCAAGATTCGATTTTCACCGACTGACACTCTTGGAGTCGCTGCAACATCGTTGCAAAATCCAAAGCAGGTTTTCCAGCCTGTTGCTTGTCAGCCTCAAGCTTTATTTCGCTCAGCTTTGCAGCACCCTTTTGTTCAACCGGCTGCACCCAACCCCATTGCTTCTTGATCTGCAATAGCACCCCAGTGCTGATAACCACTAGCAACGGAAGGGCGATCAGCAGAGTGCCCCAATAATGGATTCGACGAAGAAGGCGATTCATGGATTCTTGGTGGGTTCCTGGCGGTTCTCGAGCACACTGCGCCGTTCCCGCATGCGTTCAAGGATTGTTTTCACAAAGGGGGGACTTGTTCCGGACTTGGCAAGTTTTTCAGCAATCTCTACAGCTTGCGACATCACTTGCCTTGCCCGTTCCGGACGGCGTACTGTTCCATAATACTCTGCCAACTGTGATGTCGCTTGCAGCAGATGCAGAGAGTAAATCGGAATATCTGGAAACCTCTCCACTAACGACTGATGAATGGATATCGCTTGATGAAATTTTGCGACACTGCCATCGACGCGTTCCGCTAGCGGAACCCCTTCGGCATTGTTGGAATCCTGCCACGCGGAACGAACCAGCAGATTCGCGAACAGCGTTTGATACTCGGGAACGGTCGGCTGCTCATTGATGATTTCTTGGACGAGCTTCAGTGACTCCTTCAGATATTTCTCATCGAGTGAACCATTCGTGAGATTACCGGCATAGAGATTCGCTAGTTCGTATTTCAAAACTACCGAATTTTGCTTGCCCCCCATCAATTCCTTGAAGCTATTTTCGGCCTTTTCGAACGCGATATCGGCTTCCGATGCATTGCCTAAAATACGGCAAAGCCCCATTCGGTCTCGGTAGGTTCTCGCTAACGCCAAGCGATAATCGATGGTACTTGGTGATTCGGTACTGGTTGAATTGTTACTGGCCGAATTGTTACTGGCCGATTCATTATTGTTTGTGCATAGTTTCTCTAAGAGACCGATCGACTCGGTGTTTCCAATGAGATCCCGTTCAAGCCGCACCCGTTGTTGCGGGGCTACGCCATCGGGCTTATTACCACCTGGCCACTGCATCAAACCGCCGCCGAATCGACGGCGGCGATCGTTATTCAATCTCTCAAAGGCTAAACGAGCACTTGCGTTACTCATTTGATTGAGCAAGCTTGCAAGGGCAAAGGCACCTTCGTCTGACTCACCAAATTCCGGGTACTCTCG
>CAIJIZ010000804.1 GCA_903820735.1 uncultured Pirellula sp. | reverse complement strand
GTACAACTTTTGGACGCCCAATGCGAACACTGCATTAGAGCCTCTACATGCCACATCGAACTTATCTGCTATTGCTCTAGTACCCTTCTTGTCACATTCTGCAAGCGCTGCCCTATAACGATCGCGAAGCTTCCTTTGCTCGTCAGGATCGTTTGCAAGATCGACATTTGGTGCAAAGGCCGGACGACCGCAGTGTGGACACGACGTTCTTGATATGGTCATTTCGAATGTACAATCCGGGCAGACACGCACCCTTGCCTTAACTGTCGCCATCTTCACCCTCTATTTCGCAATAAACCACCAACACGCCGTCGATGCGACGTAACTCCGAATCAATCAGACGTTTATTCCAACTATGCAGGGCACTATTTAACTCCATCTCCTCATGCAATGGAAACAAGACCTGTCTTTGCATCGGTCACTCCTTCCTTGCAAGAGGCCAAGTCGTCGTTGGCGTCGATCGACTTTTGGAAGATGGCTTTGGTTTCGTCAAGAGCTTGGCGCTCGGCTTTGCTTGACGCGAGCGACGGGGCGTAGGCACCGAGTTTCCAAACTTGTTGGTGATCGCTGGGATGCTTCTCAAGGAAGCCTCGGTCAACGAGCCCACCGATGAGCGCGTCGCGGCCGGCATCGGTGCGAGGTACCGACTTCGGTGGATCGCCCAGTCCCAGTCTCGACTTGCGAAGCTTGGGATACTTCATCGCAATGAATGCTTCATCCAACGCCATTCGCGTGATCCGTTTGAATAAATCGACGATTAGCAATATGAGTCGTTCGTCGCGGTCGAGATCGATGTTGTCGAGAAGATCGAACAACGGAGTGGCTTTGGCTGGTTTCTTACTTGGTGCCTTCGTAGGTTTCGCCTCGGTTGCCTTACCCTTCACGAGCAGCAACTCCTCCTTGTAGCGTTGTTCATTGAGTTCGAGAAGTCGAGCGAGGACTTCGTCGCGAAAATCGTCTGGCCAACGGTAACGCCAGGGCTTTTTCTTTTGGCGAGTGCTACTTGAGTCGGAGCCCGTGTCGTCTTCGTCCTCCTCGTAGTCGAGCAGGAATTGGCAAAAGTCGGGCGGCGCGGCTTGGTCTGCCAGATCGTCCCAGCCATACAGTCGCAATACGGCTACGTCCATCTCGCGGTGAAGCCGACGAAGCTTTAAGATGCCTTCCGATCGCTCATGCGGATCATGAAACCTGTTATATGTTTGAGTTAGACCTTCGTGGGAATCGTTCATCAAAGAGGCACGGTACAAGTAGTACGTCTGGCCAATTGCTTCTACGTTCTCGTCAGTCGAAAACCCGATGGGGAACGCGAATGTCAAGAAGCAATCCGAGGGTGTATATCGAAGATCATCTTTCATTGATGAAGCGAAGAAGCGAGCCCAAAGTTCATGTGGTTGGGACTGAATCGCAGCAAACGCAGCAAACGTATCGAATGGGAAGGCGATAACACCGTCTGTTACGAGCACATCACTTGGCAGAAACGCGATAGCGTGTGTCGCGGAAATACGTGATCGCGCTAGGAATCTGTCCAATGGTTCGATTGCTGATTGCAATGCGGCAGCGTATGTACCGTAACGCTGAAGCCGCGTTCTCGACGAACGCGTTTCATGTAGTCTTTATCGAGAATCTCGAAGGTTAATCCAAAACGCGCCTCTAGTTCGTCCTTCCACTGAAATAGCATCGACGGGGGGCAGGAGACGAAGATTTCGCGGACTTTCTTTCGCAGTAGCAATTCACGCGCAATCAATCCGGCTTCGATGGTTTTCCCAAGCCCCACGTCATCGGCAATGAACAGATTCACCCGGGGTAGAAGCAGGGCCTTACGGAGTGGTTCCAGTTGATAAGCATCTAGACGAATGCCTGCTCGGAATGGCGATTGGAAGAGTTTTGGGTCAGTCGATGTAACACAATTCCACTTCAGTGTATTTAGATAGGCTGCGAATAACTTCGACTCATCGAATCCTTTTGCGGCGATCGACTCCCACGCTTCGCTAGTCAGTATCTGCGGATCGAGTTCTTTTTCCCAAAGAACTTCGAGTGGGGCACCCTGATTGTCGTCGTCTACGCAGGACAATCTGACAAGAGTACTATCCGCCACTCGCTTTGGCTTCACGATTTCTTCGACCAAGTACGTTCGTTGCCGAATGCGTGCTATCTGGCCAGGTTGTGGTAGTTGGGCGGTTTCAGTCATAATTTGCTTGGTAATCTCGGCGGACATCCAGACTCATCTTGAGTTGTGAGGTACTGGATATGCGATGTTGTCTAAAAACTTTCTTAAATCCGCCTTCGTAATTAGCCGGTAGCCATTGGCTGGATTCCGGTGCATCGAATTCATGCCGTCAGCAGCCCAGGTCCTGACCGTCCCCAGCGAAACTCCCAGGATTTCTGATGCGTCTGCAAACGGCCGATACTCGCTACGCTTGGACACAATCCCCCCCCTCACCGATTGCAATTCGACGAGGAGAGAAAGTTTAGCAAACTCCACAGCGAAATGACAGCATTGCAAGTGCCGTAAATCGACAGGATTTTGTCATACCCGTTCTCGTTTTGTCGGCACGTTGCAAAATTCGCTGAATACTAATTCCCCGGTATCGTGCTAGCGAGCAACTACCTCGGTCGATCGAGTGCTTTTTTTGAGATTTGCATACGCTTCGCCGCAAGCTTAGGGATCGGAGAGCTTTGCATTGCCCCGAAGCAGTTGCGATGCGGAAATCGAGAGATGGTAGGAGCCAAGACGACCGCGCGGGTGGTACGATTACCGATAGGATCGATCGGTTAGGCGAGGCAACGGCAATTCACAGTTCTTTGAACCCAGCTGGGATAGGGCTTTACCGTTTATAGCCTTGTTTCAAGGTTAGCTGCGATTTTGGTTCTGTTCTTCGCGGTTGTCGCACTGTCCACCGATAGAGGCCAAGCGTAGTTCGTTAAAACCATTCTCGTTCTTCTATGGCATAGGTTTGGTAAAATTCTTCGTCGGACTTGGTAAGGTATAAGATTCCTTCGATGAGTCCAACGATGTGAAGCACTGGTAGAAGAAACAGGGGAAGAATCAAACAAAGTCCGAACGTCAAGCAAAAGATGGCACTTGCTAGCATGATGGTTGCAGGCTTGTTTAGACCAAGAATAAACTTGTGTACGCCAAAACCGCCAAGAAGCAAACCGCAGACTCCTGCCGCGACTTTCTTGCTTGCAAAAGCCCTTACCTCCGGGGATGAGGCCCGGTCATAGAACGCGTTTGAGCCACTCGGAGAAGCAACCGGGAGTGGGATTTGAAATTTCCCACTGCAGTTTGGGCATTCCGCTGAATTCCCGGCTTGCGACGGCGAAACTGAAAGCCGGGTTTGGCAGTGGGGGCAAAATACACTCATTTTTGGTGTAGGTGCCACTTCGATGGAAGGATACTGAGAATCTGGGTGCATCGTGTCACCTATTGTTGGTCGCAGACGATAATATGTTTCGCTAAACGCAATTTATCATAAACAAGGTCGATATGTTAGTGGAAACTGTCTCCCACTAGGGTGGATAGTCGATGAATCACTACTACGTCACTGGGGGGGCTTGAAGGGTACATCGCGCCGCGATTTCTTTTATCGGTCAGTCACAGACGTCTCGTACCCAACTTCCTGTCTCACGCAAAGGAGCAAAGACGCAAAGGAGACAGGGGCAGCGGGAATAGTTTTTTTAAGATATTGTCTTTGGTTTTGTGTCGGTCTGCCCCCCTTTTCTCTGTGTCCTCTGTGGCTCTGTGTTTCCAGTCTTGAGCGCACTTCTAAGACCTTTTTAAAACACAGAGTCACAGAGAGCACAGTGATGTAGTGTTACCGCATCATCTTGGTCACTGAGAATGGAAAAACGGCGAATCCAGACACTAGGTTCGGTGCGAGCGGAGTCAGGAGTTCAATCCTCATGCACTGGAAACAATACTTGTTCTTGCATCAGTTGATCGCTTCTGGCCAGTTTCTGCGAACTTTACGAGGTGCGCAGGTTTCCAGGCCACGTGAAAAGCTAAATTCTCGGGTAGAAGTCAGATCTGGATTGACTTTCAACGCTTGTCGACCGATACTATCGCTAAGTGGACTGGAAATATCCGGTCGGCGAAAAAGCCTCGAAGAATTTCGGGGCTTTTTGCTTTTATGGGTAGCAATCAAGACCCGCCCCTCCCACGTCCCCTTGGGCGCTTCTCAGGAATTTTGTCTCCAACACGTCGTAGGCTCGATTCTCTTGCTGGGGATTCAACCGCTTTCGACCGATCGGTCGCGCGACTAAGTCGGCAAGCTGCAGTCCGCAAGAATTGATCTGTTTGTTCGCCAAAACGATAGAAAACGGAAGTGGAACTCCAGTGGGATTCTCTTCGTCACAAACTCGGCGAAATTCCAGCTCCAACTCATTATCCTCCTGCTTTCCACGCTGCTCGAAGATGATGTTAGTAATGCAACGTGATTGACCCTGCGCATCGAGGAAGTGATATAGGCGTTTCAGGCAGGATCGCACGGCAACATTGTACAGGTTATCGGTGTCCCCGTGGTTCTTGACGAATTCGTCTTTACGAATGGAGGTTGCCACGATCTTGAAATCGGCTTCCGCGATGATCGTATTTAAGTCCGTCATGAAGCGTTCGCGAATTTCAGGATCGAACAAGATCGTAAACGGTCCCTTCGGTTTGCGGATCTCGTGTTCGTGCAGCACTACCATGTCATGCCCAAAGTACCGAAACTTGAACTCTTGAAGCTTGGGCGTAATGACGGTCGTGTATTGATGCTTGTTAAAGACACAAAAGGCGAGTACGAACATAGGATAGGTCTTTTCCATGGACTTGAGTCCATGGTCGCCACTCTCGTCGACGTAAACGACATAGTCACTGAAGCACTGTTGAATTGGTCTACTCACGATCGATGTCCACCCTCACACCTCGCCCTAGTACCTCGATATCACTTGACACCTCACCCAATGGAAACAATAGCTGGCTATGCATCGGTCATCGCAACCCGACTCAAGTTGTATCCATTTCATGTTGCAAAATCCAAACTTTTCTTTCGCAAACAATCAAGAATACAGAAGGCTGCATCTTGGATTGCAGGTAAGACATTCATTTTTGGTATAGGTCCTACGTCGACGGAAGGATACTGAAAATCTGGGTGCATCGTGTCACCTATCGTTGGTAGCAGACGATAATATGTTTCGCTAAACGCAATTTATCATAAACAAGGTCGATGTGTTAGTGGAAACTATCTCCCACTAGGGTCGATAGTCGATGAATCGCTACTACCTCCCTGGGTGGGCTTGGCGAATACGTCGCGTTGCGATTTCTTTTATCGGTCAGTCCCAGACGACTCGTGCTCAGCTTTCTGTCTCACGCAAAGAAGCAAAGACGCAAAGAAGACAGGTGCAGCGGGAATAGTATTTTTGAGATCTTGTCTTTGGTTTTGTGGCGGCCTGTCCCCCTTTTCTCTGTGTCCTCTGTGTCTCTGTGTTTCCAGTCTTGAGCGCACTTCTAAGACCTTTTTAAAACAGTAGAGTAAGGAGGGGCGGGCTGGCCGCGCCCTCCTCCTCGTCAAACCGTACGTGCAGATTTCCCGCATACGGCTTTCGCATTGACTTCTGTCAGAGGTGTAATCAACGAAGTTGCGGGCGTTCATAAACGTCTGAGACCGAGGTCGTGAACGTGAGCATAGAACGTTTTGCCTTCCGGGGGGCGGTAGGCTCGCTGACTTCGACGCTGTAGGTGGTTCGTCAGTCGCTCCACGATATAACTGTGGATCGCTCGGAAGGCTACGCGCGGATATCCGTAACCAAAGTAATTTACCCAACCGGTCGACCAGCGATTGATTTCACTGATCATTACCGTCGTGGGCTTGAAGCACTGACTTGGACTGGTCAGGTCGCGGATCGCGTCTCTGGCCTTCGCCAAAGCCTTACGGCTTGGAACGATGTTCAGGTATCGATGCGGACGTCCCTCCAGGTCGCGGTCATATCGGAAGGTATACCCTAAAAAAGTCTAGGGTGCTGCCGATGGCATTGAGCTTCACGATTTTGGTTTTGTCTCGATTGATCGTTAGTCGAAAGCGTCCCTCAAGCGTCTGCTCAATCCAGCGTTGTAACTGGATTCCTTGGTACCGTGCCAAGATCACAAAATCATCCGCATAGCGGACGATCTTGGCCTTAGCCCAGGTCGCAGGGCCGTTCGGGGCGTGGAAAGCTCGCTCGAACCAGTGTAGATACACGTTAGACAGTAAAGGCGAAATGACGCCTCCTTGAGGTGTACCGTTTTCGGATCGACTCGTGACCTTCTTACCATTCTTGTCCGTATCCACAACTTCACATTTGAGCCACATCTCAATCAACGCAAGCACCGATCGATCGGTGATTCGCATCTTGAGGGCAAGCATCAGTTGATCGTGTGGAATCGTATCGAAATAGCCTTTCAAGTCAGCGTCGTATACCTCGCGATATCCTTGGTCGAGGTGTCCGCGAATCGCTTTCAAAGCTTCCTCGGCTCGTCGTTCCGGACGGAATCCGTACGAGGTGTCGAGAAAATCGGCTTCGAAGATGGCTTCCAATACTAGAAGGGTTGCCGTCTGTACAATTCGGTCTCGCATCGTCGGGATTCCCAGCGGACGTAATCGTCCGTCGGGTTTCTCGATGTATACTCGCATAACACGATCCGCTCGGTAAGTTTTTGTCTTGAGTAGTTCATGAAGATCATCCAGGTATTTTGCTGCTCCCCCAGAGGCATCCAGGATGTCCCTACAGGTCACACCGTCAATACCCGGTGATTTGTTCTTCGCCAAGACGATCCACCAAGCCGCCGTCAGTACGTCGCGTCGGTAGATGCGGTCGTACAGAGCATAGAATCGAAATTTCGGTTCTTGTTTGGCCTTCTGATATAGCTTCCGCCGCAGTTCGGCAACTTTCTCCGGCAGCTTGACTTTACTCTTAGTCGCCAACCACGCCAATGCTTCGATCGGTGCGTTTGGTTCAGGAGTTGTTGAACTGTTCGGGTCTTCCGTAGTGGGTTTTTCAGCCAAGCGGGTTCTCCTTGCGTAAGCGGATATGCGTGTCAAAGCTGAGGGGACTTTGCTCGACCGAAGTTACTCGGCTTCCTAGCTCCTATTCCCCTCTCCGACTCCCAGCCAGCCGAATCGAGCGTTATTGATTTCGCTGATTCGTCGTCACTTCGGCATGCTCTGCCGAGGCGACCGCCTTGTGGGGATCCCAGGTACACAGACTGTTCTATTGACGCCCGCTGTCTCCAGTCACCCCGAGGAGCCTGATTGCAGCAATTACTCGTTGCTTCGCAATCAGTGTTGGCTTCAGCATCTCCGGCAGCTTGGCCACTCCTATTGTGTAACGAGGCCGAATCGAGTTCACTTGCGTTACGGCTGACGTCGTCGTCTTCCAAGGCTTCAGCTTGCGGATTACTCCAGCAAACTGCTTGGTTGACTACACGGCGAACGAGCACTTACCATGGTTAGTACCTTTCAACTAACAAGAACAGCCAGGCTTACTGGCGCACCAGAGTCACAGAGAGCACAGAGATCTAGTGCTATCGCAGGTCCGTAGCGACAGATGGATGCGAGGTGGTATTGTTTGCGTATTGGCATCTTGAGCGGAGCGGGCGTGAGTGTCGGTTTGGATGTCTCACGCAAAGCAACGGAAGCGTTTGATGCTCAGAGAGTTGAAAATAGACATACTAGCGTGCAAGTGATTCCCCTTCTGTGTTTACAAAGACTACTAGATAAACACCTGACGCAACCCGGGGATGCCATGTAACCAAGATGCGTGGAATTAGAGGAATTCGCACAATCCATTCGCTTCCGGCCAGCGAACGCGAAAGCATCTTCACATCCCATTCTCGGTTCAATTCGGAAATATTTTTTCGAAATGTTGCCGCTGTGACCAGAGGTGTCACGGCCTTGCGTACACTCCAACCCAACTCAGTCTGGCTCGATGGGAGCCAAGATTACATTCATGTCCCGATCTATTTGATGAGAGTCTCCCTTGACTAACGCTCCGAATTCCGAACGCCTGATTTGCCCTAACTGCTCCGCAAAATTTGTCTCAACCAAAACTGTCCGATTGCCAGACAGTACTCAAGTCGGTTGTTCGACTTGCAAAACCCGATTTCCACTCGCCCAAGGCCGACTGAAAGACCATATCGTCGAAACCAACGATGCACCCGAAGAACCACCGGAGACCACCGATTTCCCAAGCAATTTCCTTGATAACCTTCCACCGCCATTGAACGTCCCAACCCCTCAAGACGAATCGCTCGAGGATGAATTCAATACAGGTCGTTTCGACCACGAAACCCCTTTTGCGGCACGAACCAAGGGGTTTGCCAAAGAAGTAATTGAAGCGGTACGCCCCAATGTCGGCGAGATCCCCACCGATATCTCCGAGGTGTTGGACCCAAGGGAAATTATCTTCGCAAGCCATCCGTCGAAAACAGTCAAAGTTCTTTCAAGCGTGTTGCTTCTGATCACTATGAGCCCCGTATTTTTGATCATCATCGTTCAACTGTACCTTCTGCTTACGGGCAGTACATCGATTCTGACGTTGGCCGCCATCTTCTTAGAGTTGATCGTTGTGCTAATCCCTTTTTACATTCTGAACCTCTCTTGGAACAACACCTACTATGTCATCACGCGCGACAAGATCGTGATCCGTGCCGGAATATTCAACCGGGCTATCAAGATCGCTTGGGTTAAAAACATCCAAGAGATCTCGATCAATTCAGGGGTGATCGATCGCTGGCTAAATCTAAACACCATCCATTTCGCTACCGCCTCAAGCGGAATCGGAGGGCTCCTC
>CAIJIZ010000803.1 GCA_903820735.1 uncultured Pirellula sp. | reverse complement strand
TCCCTCGTTGACACTTCGGGTTACCATTGGCTCGTTAACGCTGCGCATTTCCGATGATGCGATCGTGGCCGTTGGCCACGCAATGGTAACCCGATACGTCAGTGAGGAAGCAGCGGAGTAATGGTCGATTTCTTATGGGCGATGGAGCGTGTACTGCAGCTCCCTCGTTGACACTTCGCGTTACCATTGGCTCGTTAACGCTGCGCGTTACCAATGGATCGTTGACGCTGCGCGTTACCATTGGCTCGTTAACACTGCACGTTTCCGATGATGTGATCGTGGCCGTCGGCCATGCAATGGTAACCCGATACGTCAGTGAGGAAGCAGTGGAGTGATGGTCGGTTTCTTATGGGCGATGATGCGTGTACTGAGGCTCCCTCGTTGACACTTCGGGTTACCATTGACTCGTTAACGCTGCGCGTGATCAATGGGTCGTTAACGCCGCGCGTTACCATTGGCGCGTTGACCCTTCGGGTTACGATCTATCCGTTATGACGAGAAATCCAACGCAGTATTCCAAAACCCACCCTCCTGCAGGATTGTCACTGAAGTCAGACACCCCTCGCAATCGATACAACCGTTAGAACTTTACTCGTCGAACCAACCGGAATATCTTCCCATGCTCCCCGCGACTTTCCGCTGCCTCAACGGTGGATTGCTATCATTCACCGCAAGGCTGGGTGCTTGGTTGCTCGCGGTCTGCACATCCCTTGTCGGATTCTGCCAATCTCACCTCGAGCCGGACAACCTCACCGCGCGAATCGAAGAACTCGAACGTAACGCAAAAACTTCGGAATCTAAAATCCTCGCATTCGAAGATGGTGCTAAGGCGGAAAAAGCCAAGCGACCAACCTTACAACTCAGCGGGGTCTTTCAAGCGGACGCAGTCGCCTTTGATCAAGACGAAGCGAGTCGACTCAATTACGGTAGGGTCGAAAGTGGCGCGGATTTCCGCCGAGCAAGACTTGGCGCCAAAGGTGCCATCTCCGATAGCATGGACTATTTCATGCAACTCGATTTCGGTTTCTTCGGACGACCAACCTTTACCGATCTCTGGGTCGACTTCAAAGATGCTGGCCCCTTGGGAACCGTTCGCGTCGGGCAATGGAAACACCCATTCTCCCTAGAAACGGTAAGCAGTTTTCGCTACACGACCTTCATGGAACGCGCGGGAGTGTTTCAAGCCTTCACCCCCTTTCGACACCTCGGGATCGGATTCTACGACCACTCGAAAGATGAACGATGGACCTGGGCAACGTCGTATCTTCGTACCGGACAAGATCAATTCGGGGGCTCCCTGAGCACCGATCAAGGGAACGGCATGGCAAGTCGACTTACCCATTTGCTTTGGTACAACGAATCGACGGGATCGGAATACTTGCACTTGGGCGCCGGATACTTCCTAAATGCACCTCCCAATGGAAGACTACGAGTACGGAGTATTCCAGAAATCTTCGTCGGCGAATTCGTAGTACCAGCAGGCGAACCGAACGGAACTAGCGGTCAGCCTGTGCCAACTGCCGCCAATGGAACTCCATTCTTCGTCGATACAGGACTGCTGACCGATGTCAGCCTTGTGAATACCTTCGGCACCGAAGCATTATGGGTGCATGGTCCACTCTCCTGGCAATCGGAAGCCATGGCCCAGCAGATTGATGGCGGTGCACTGGGCAACGGGTTGCTCTGGGGTGGATACTCGCAGATCGGCTATTTTCTGACAGGTGAGCATCGTCCATACGATCGCAAAGCGGGCGCGATCGACCGCGTTAAACCAATCGCGAGCGTGAGCAAGTCCGGGGGGATCGGAGCTTGGGAAGTCGCCCTGCGATGGTCTTATCTCGATTTGCTCGACCATAATATTCTCGGAGGCGAGATGGAAAACCTCACCGCTGGATTGAACTGGTACGTGAACCCGAATTGCAAATGTGTCTTTAATTACATCCACTCCGATGCACTTGCCCGCACCGTCCGAAACGGCATCATCACCAATGACACCCTTACGGCTTCCACTACGCATGCTTTTGGACTACGCTGCCAAGTCGACTTCTGACTCACCTGAGATCTAGCACGGAAAGCTTGCATGTTTCCAAACCCCGCCCCACTTCGACAAACCCCGGCCTTTCTACACGCCTTGTGCGTCGTTGTTTCCCAAGCGGTTGCGGTTTGGACTTTAGCAACAATCCCTGCAAATTGCCAATCGCCTACAAACCAACCTGAGACGCAACTTCCTAGCGTAGCGGCCGTTCCCGATTCTTGGAACTGGGTTCCAGCCCAAGTCGACTTTTATTGGGGTGGCCATCAACTCTCCATGCAGCTCGAGCGGCTTGAATCGAGCTCGACCGTCACACGGCTTCGAGAGACGAAGCTATGGGCATCGGTATCGGAATTATTTTTAAAAGAGTGGAAGGATCGCAAAAGCGACTTGGCCCGAGCCAAAGCCATCCTCGACAATCCGAGCGCGCGGGACGTGCGCAAGTTCCTTTTCGATATCGCTTCCGAAGACCTCTTCGTAGTCATCGACGATCATCTTTCTAAATCGCTGGCGCATTGGAATGCAATCCAACCTGATATCGAGCGATTAGTTGATCCAAAACTACCCACGGAACTTCGCGCTGAAATTATCGCTCGTTGGATCGACGAACGCTTACCGGATTATCAGATCCCGACCATGATCCTTGGAGGCAAGTTCTCCGACACCAACGCAGCCCTCTCCAAGATCGACGAAGTCGAAGGCTTGCTGCGACTTGGATTAGCGGCGGTACCTGATCTTCGCCCATTTTTCAAGTTCTTGAAACGCATCGAAGATCCGCGTGGCAATCGATTGACTTGGACACTCAATAGTGAAGTCATCCCATGGGATTCGATACCAGAGACCGATTTTCTCGACCGCGAATCCCTCGACAGTTTGCGCCGAGAGCTTGAAGGGAAAACATTCCAATGTTCGATCGGAACGGTCGATCAATATTTTTGCTTTGTCCTGGGAGGTGATCCAAATTGGATCGAACGAGTCGGCAGTGAGCAATGTTTCAAAACTATTCCGGCGATGGAGGCATTGCGTAAGGAATCCGCAAGCATCCGCGAAGCGAGCTCGAACGCCAGCGGTATTTCGAACGCCAGCGGTATTACGTCGACTTACTACACATCCGATGCGATGGTACAAGGGTTTCAAACGCTGTTGCTCGATGGGTTCTTTCGCAAGCTATCCAGGGCGGTCCTCATGCCAATGCTTGAGACTTACCCTAAAGAGTCCGATACAGCAGAGTGGCTAACGTCGGTGATGGACGATGCGGGTTGGATAGACGAACGGATCGGACGAGTCGTTCCTCGTTTCCGAGGGATAGCCCAATGCGGCTGGATTGACGATTTTGGATTCCAATCGCTGCGAATCGATCGAAATCCACCGTATGTACTACAAGCGGCCGCACCCTTGGAAGCGTTCAATAACATAGACCGATCGCCACTCCTATTGCTTGACTTGCAGCTCGCACAGCACCCTGAATTTCTAGAGGTAACCAAAGACATTGTTCGTCGCATGCGAGAGCGGCTGAGGGAATCGACCAAGCTTGCCGATGCGCGGTGGGACAAAGTCGGTTCAGGCCAAGCCTATACGTTGCTTGAATCGTATTGGCCGTTGGTAGAAACCGTCACGGAGATTTGGGAGAAACAGATTCTTCCCGGGTGGCAAGGCGAGCATTGTATTGTGGTTCAAGCCGAGAGTTTCGATGCAACGCAATGGTCATCCACGTTCGCCGGCAGCGAACAACCGCTTCGCGTACCGGAGATAGCTTGGATCAGTCGGTTAGAGAGACGGGACGATTGGGAGCGAGGGATCATATCGGTAGCGCGTGCGATTGTTGAGAGACATCCGTTATGGGGCGAGACTGCAGCGCAGAAGCTCACTTCGTGGACATATGAAGCAGATCGGATGCTTACGGCTTGGCATCGTTGGTCATTACCTGTTGATATTCCGATGTTGAGCGATAAAGCAACGTTGCCGTTACCGACACTTGCAGATCACCCCAAGTGGTCGTGGCTAGGATACACGCCCGAGCAGTGGGAGGGGTATGCAAGGCGGGTAGATAGAGGAGGAGCTAGAGAAGGCGCCACGCCGGGTTGGATCATCGTTGAAGATCCCTCGGTATCCTTGGCGACGTATGCGCATATCGATATCGGAGGTTGGGGTAAGCTATTAATACCGTGGGTAGAGTACGCCATAAATCGAGTACCTCGTCGAGAGAGCGGATTGCTGGCGATTCCACCGACGAAGACAGGACGGCGACTAGAGCTATCCGTTGAGGACGTCAAAGAGTTTGCACGACAAGCCAGTGAGTTTGGGGTTTTATCAAGTTGGTCATGGCGAACGAGTGAAGGGGCGACACAATCACGAACCGTGTATCGCGTGCGGAATCGATGATCGCGTCAACTACATCCTCGCCGTCCGCGCATCCCCCCCTCTCTCTCCCTCCCCCTCCCCCTCCTCCTCCTCCGTGCCCTCTGTGCCTCTGTGTTTCAAACC
>CAIJIZ010000802.1 GCA_903820735.1 uncultured Pirellula sp. | reverse complement strand
GGGCTTCCAGCTCACCGATACCATCCTTCGTAGACGTTGACTCCGATTGATCCCCTCGCATCTGGATCAAAATCGATATTAAAATCGATATGAACATGATCCCACCAAACGCATTGCAAATGGTATCGAGGAATAGATCCAAACTAGAAACAGTCGATCGACGACGGCGAGTTCCCATACCTATCGCATCGCCTCACTTCGCAATTGCAAAGACTTTTCCATGTCCAATACATCGTATCCGTAGCTTGCTTTGCTATTGTCCAACACCTCTCGGATCTGTTGAAAATTATCAGATCCCCCAGGCCGAATCAAAAGGAAAAAGTGATTCCGGCTAATTGTCTGTTTACGCATCCAATCCTTAAATTCCCCAGCGAAATATCGGCCACGCAGGGTGACGCGAGTATCGCCAGCCAAGTCGAGGATCGCGATCTCGCTGGAGGTTATCTCCAAGACAACAACGTTGCGCCCATCGAGCGACTGGCTCTTATAAATCAGCGGCTCCTGCGTATTGAGCTTCGCTAACCTCGTGTCAAGCTTCTCTAGATCCTTTCGCAACTTCTCAAGCTCTTCTCGGTCCGGAGAACGCTTCCTCACTTCCATTTGCAAGTCCGACTGTAACTTCTTCTGCTCATCGATCACCCGCTGAATCTCTTGATTCCTCCGCTCAGTCCGCTCTAACTGTTCGTTAAGCGACTGGATGCTGGCCTGTAACTCTTTGGTAACCTCGTCGCGATTGAACACCTGAACACTACCAATCTTCTTGGCCATAGTATCGAGCTTCGCAGACCGCGCCTCCAACGCCTCATACTGCTGCTGCAATTCTACGATCACAGCCGAAAACGTATCCTCCACCGCTTGATTCGAACCGCTCGCACTAGCCTTCCGCGTAACCAACTCGACCATCATGATCAGTGTGATCAATACGAATATCCCAACCACCGAGGTGATGATATCCTGAAATGCAAAGAACGAAACCGACGGACCTTGTGCCTTGCGACGCGCCATCGTGCTACACCTCTCGCGCCTGCTCGTAGGGCAAAATCCTGATGCGACTGACTATCTGTCGCATACAGTACTCCGTGCAGTCATCGAGGAACTGCTCTTCATTTGTCTTCTGTAAGGTCATCCAAAGCTGCAGTACCAAGGCGATGACCAACGCCAATAACGTCGTATCAAACGCTGTACTTAACCCCGATGTCACCTGGGTCAACGACGCTACGATGCCACTCATATCGCTCTGATTATCGAGCAAACTGCTGAAACTGGCGATAGATTGTCCCAATCCCAATACCGTTCCAATAAAACCTAACACCGGGATCGCCCACAAAAAACCATTGACCAACCCAAAAGATGTCTCATGCGCCGACTCATCGCGATCCCCCATCGATCGCAACATGTCATCTACATCGGAGACTCGCCCAAGATTCTTCAAGTTGGAAATCGCAACCAATATCCGGTTGTAAACAAGAAATCGCTCCGGATCCGATGCGTTCTCATGAAGCTTCCCAACTACCTGATCGGCAGTCTGCGAACTCAACACAAATTGATGCGACTCCGGAATCGCATTGAACTCCAGCGCCCGTCGCTGCACTCGCAACTTCTGCCGCTTGACAAGCAATATCGCCATGCACCAAAAACCTAGAAACACCGCTGCATGCTGCGTAGGACCACGCTTGAGAAACAAATCGGTGTAATAGGATTCGGGTAGAAATGTGACGATCAAGTAAAAAACAACGGTCAATACCAAGGCGATCACACCAGTAAACCAAGGATGCGCATAGGTCCCGGTTCCTGTCGTAAAGCCACACCGCTTCTCGATGTCCATCTCGAAAAAACATAACGGGGGCCGTACTTTCCGCTCCACTCGCTTCTCATCCATCGGTTAACCTTCTTTCATCCGTACTTCTTGCATCCGAACTTCATCAAATTCCCCACCCGTTTACACCAGTGAATACGCCCACAGTTGTGGCTTCTTGCTGAAATGGAGAAGTCAATGGTGCCAGACTTGCTCCCAATGCGAGAAACATAAAGGTCAATAGAAATCCAATGACAAGCACCGTCGCGACATAAACACCCAAGGTCGACCAAAAGTTGCTATATGCCTGAAGCACTTTCAACATCCCTTCCGGAGTCTGCTGATAACGCAAAACCTGAAGCTCCGATGCAATTCGGAAGAGCAAGATGCAGATGTAAAAAGCGATGCCCCATGCTGCGAGATTCGTAAGGGTGGTTACCACTAGCAATGCCTTGCCCGGCCCGGAACCCGGCCCTGACGCAGCGGAAATAAACATCAAGGAACTGAAGATCACCCCGAAAGAAGCAAAAATGACCGCACAAATCGCTAAAAAGAGGATCCAACCACGCGGCTTAATCGCTGTCGAAACATAAGTAGCTACCGGTGCATCGCCACCTTCGTTACTCAAGCTACTGACTTCCACCCCCACCTGTCGACTCTTCCCCGCACTCCCCCTGGCGAACCACTCGGGACGAATCACTCCTGCCTCCATCCACTCAGACATCCCTGTCTTCCAAATCATGGTTGTTGCACTGACTTTCCCGCCGGTTATCCAGCCACGTACTCCACTCTCGTCGACCGGCCCTTGATTCCCCCCATCGAAATGGGCATACCACTCCTTGGCACTCTCCGCCACTGCCCCTTGTTCGGCTCCCTTACTCTGGGCCGTAACACTCGCGGCTGTCTTCATCACCGCTACTGGAAAGAACTCTTCATACTCGCTCGCTAATCGCCAATTGCTGCCATCCGGAGAAAGCTCGTGCTGTCGAGTGATCTGCCCTCGCTTGACCATCTCTAGTGCTTTCGCTTTGGTCAATGGACCAAGCACTCTCCCTTTAAAGCGAATGTAAATACGGTCGTCGGACATGAAATAAAATCCTTGCGTCTAATTATTGAACAATGCTGTTGATCGATTCGCTTCTCGCACTAATTGCTCGATTCTCGCATCCAAAAAAGTGGTCGACCTGCCTGCAATTCATCGCTGACACTCACCAACTGGGCCCGATCTCCAGATACATTTCCGACCTTGACCAACTTTCCACTTAACTGATTGGTCCCCGTTGGAACGACGACCCACAAGGTCCCATCAGGGATCTTCTCACGGTATAAAAACGGTGCGATATTGCTCGATCCGTCCCTTAGTAAACCTCCCACCCAAACCAACTTGGACTTGGCGAGATTCGTAACCGCCTCTTCCTCCTCGCGCCGTACAATATCCATCTTCATCTTGGCTTCCTGAAAGCCTTGCTGCAGACTCTCTCTCGGTTTCTCGTTCGCTTCAGCCTCTTCAAACCAACGCTTTCGACGCTCGGAACTGTTATTCAAATCCGATTGCACTTGGGCAAATGCTGTCTGCAACGTCGAACTCCCTTCGCTCGCGGTCAAGAGTAAGCGGGAGAACAACATCTCTTTGATGCTGCTATCCACACCGGGACGAGCAAGAGTCATGTCGAGATACGTCAACAACTGAGCATCCCAAGCCGCACTTGTCGATTTCTTATTCGACTCGATCTCCTGGATCAAAAACGTTACGTATTGTCGCGGCTCGTCGTCAATGCTCAATTTCCCGCGAAAATCTCGATTGGAAACACTCCCCGTCGCATCGCTGATGACTTGCAATGTTGTCGTTGCCGTAGGACCATTCCGAGAGATCTTCTTGACTATGTCCGTGACGTCTTCCTCGTGTACAAAGACCCGTTTGTTCGACGCGTCTTTGACCGTCTTGAGCTCCACGATGATCGAATCGTTCAATTCCTCTATCAAGGCATCGAGAAGCTCCCCTCGACGCTCGAAGCCACTGAACCGACTCTGAAATAGCTCTAGATACGCTTCCCCTGGCAAATTGCCGATGACATCCCGCGCACCCTTCTGCCGCTTCATCAAATCCGATGCCACTCCAGGATCCAATTTCGCATTCCCCTTCAACGCTAACTCATTGCACCAAGAATTCCATTCCTCAACTGTCTCCCATAACGAACTCTCTTTGAGCGATTCCTTCATCTCCATCGCCATGGCATCATTAGGCAAGCCATCGACGTACTTTCTTAATTGCTTGATGTAATTGTCGATCGAGGTGGCTGTCCGAATCCCAGATAACCCCTGTTGCTTTTGCTCCATCTCCCGCTTCTGCTTGCGAAAGGAATCTCGCAAACTCGTTGCCCGCTGGAACGCAAGATCCACAAGCCCGGTCCCCTGAGTCGCTGCCTTTGGGTATTTGGTCAATAAAGCCTTTATATCAAAGACGACCCCATCGATCTCGGCATCGACAACCGATCCAAGCGGACTCTTCTTGAACCCCTCGAGCTTCGATTCGAACTCGTTGAGCTCAAGTCGTAGTCGCTGCATATCACCGTCCACCAGCCGTCGCTCATAAGCATCGAAACGAGCGCGGATTTCCTTGATCGCCGACACTTCATCAGGCGTCTTGGCAACGTTTTCCGCAGCTACGATCTTCTCCAAACTCAATGTTTCTTCATCGGCACTATCCGCCGCGGAGATCAACTTCGCAACCATCTCAGCTCGCTTCTGCTCCTGAGCCGCCTCTTTGTCCAAGGCTGCCTTCAACGCAATGATCTCCGGGGCCTTAACGACATCATTCGACTGTTCTTCTAAAGATCGGTAAACAGTCTCCGCTTGCGCATACTCTTGCCGTTGGATTAATTCCCCCAACCTCCCAGAAGCGACTTGTACGGACGATGCGTAACTTCGATTCCACAGCCAGCCACCAAGCCCCCCTGCGATCGCTAGCGTCGCAGCGACAATAGCGGTCAAAGCAAGAATCTGCTTGCGTTTCCCCTGCTGCTGGATCTCCATCAGACGCGATTCGTAGCGCTGTTCGAGAAGCGGATCGATACCAACCTGCAACCCCAAGATATCTTGGTAAGAAGAAACAAGTTCATGCTCTGTAGCACCTGGCTTCTTTAAAATCTCCCTGAGAGCCGCCGACCGGACGTCGAGCATCTCTAGCTTGCCGTGTTCCTCACGACATTGAGCAAGCCATTCAAGCGCCGGGGCAACATCCTCCAAAAGTTCGCGAGGAGGCGGCCCCTTGACCAACTTCAACCCACGATTCCATTGCTCGCAAAGTTCTTCCGCCTGAACTTCATCCCCTGCTGCAAACGCATTGTGCAACGCTTCCGCGATGCCGCGCAGATCGCTGAGCTGGCTGGAATAGGCAAGCTGGCTGGCCAAACGATTGACTTTCTCGACTAAAGCCGCAGGCGGCTTGACCGACCAGCGAGCATACCCGAGTTCCTCCTGCAACTCCGTCAGCTCTTTCTTTGAATCCGGAGTTGGCGACAGGGTAGTAAATTCGCTGGCGATCTGCGATAGTCGAATCGTCTCCCAAGCTTGGATATCATCGAGCCAGACTGTGTTCATCGAATCGACATCTGCAATATGCCGAAGAAGTTTCAGCCGCCACCCCAAGGGGGCTTTGGCAATCGCCAATCGCCGATGCTGCTTGAGCAGTTCTTCCAGGGGTTGCTCTTCGAGGAAAGCGTCATTCAGTTGCCTGACTGCATCGACGTCGAGATTATCCGGCACATCGATTCCGTAGAATCGCAGGATATCGATCCATTCGGCTAGTTCAGGGAATTCCAGTTCCGCTGCGATGTCGAGCAGATTTGGAGCCATTTTAGCGCGTTGCAATCCCTCGCTGCGCAAGCCCTTGCGGATCAATCCGACACATTCCGCTAGTCGTTCGTTAACCTTAGCAATGGCAGAAGCATATTCGACCGCAAGCGGCTCGAGCCGCTCTTGGGTCAATCCATTGGACTGCTCTAATTGCTTTCGTATTTTTTGTGTGATGGACATGATGGTGGTTATGGGTATTGATTGGATATTATTTAATGCCGGACGTCACTGCCGTACCAGTGCTTGGAAGACCCGATGCTTCGGGGAGTTTTTCTGTTTTTTCTGGTGATGACGGCGGACTTGACCCTTCTAATCGCTGAAATTCGAATGTTAAGACAACAGGAAAGAAAAGCTGACTACCTGTCTTACCAGAGCCTTTTTTCGGACTCAGGTATATACCGTTGATTGGTTTCGCTATTGTGAATTCACGTTTTTTGAGAGCCTCCAAATCGAGACTTTCGAATTTCGCCACGAAACGGCGCAAGACTTCGATTTCGTTAGCAACGTTTTTGCGAAGGCGTAGATGGTCCGTTCTAATTAGACTTCGCGCGAGCATTGTCTCCTCACGAGCATTCTTCTCCTTTTCGTCCTTTTGCGGGTCGTTACCAATTAGCTGATACCGCGAGCTAATCGCAGTTTCTATTTGGCCCAATGTTACGGGAAACGCGGTCACTGGACCATCGTAAATATCGCTTAATACACGACCGGACATCGCAGTTGTAATCCTTGACATCACCTTGGTGAAACTGTCGTGCTTTTTCATACCTTCCTTAAAAATCTTATTAAGTTCTCGTGGTGGTAAGAATTCTTTAAGACAACCAACCAGGTCATTTATTATCACAACATCTTGTGGGTTTTGAGCCGGGCCGTATTTCGAGAAATGTTTCTCCAAGTTTGCAGTAAGCGAGTTGAATTTCTTAATATCCTTTACATCCTTGATACATTTATCGATGTCTTCAACCTTAACTTTCAGATCATTAGCCACCTGATCACTGCTGCCAACAGCTATCAGGTTTTCACGCCTAAGCTTTTCTCCGAGTGGGAAACCTCCATATTTCACTGCGATTTCATCACCAATTTCGATCTGTCCGAGCTCGATATTGACGCCGTCACCGTTGACTATGACCTTCCCTTTAATAGCTTGGAGTACTGCAATCGGTTCCGATTTAAGAGACTCTTGTTGACTGCCAATCGTGTAACTCGCTTTGACTTTCTCAATACCTTGATCTACGAGAAGCATATGTTCGTTTACATTGACAGGCATACCAGTTCCGGACTCCCATTTCGCGGTCTCTTTCGCTTTATTGGCAATCGCTTCGAGGTACTCTATTGCCGCCGGCGGCCTGGTTGGATCGACCGTGATTTCTGAGGTTAGCTTCGTTGCTCCTGGAACGACCATTACACATTCTATGTCGTCAAACAGAGTGGCTTTAACCGTCACTTTGAAATCAGCACTTGTCGCCTTGTTGATAATATCAACCGGCCCTATCGTATCCGACTTTTCGTCATGCATCATTATCGTTAGCCTTAACTCAGTGCCGTCGAGAGCGTCTGGAACCGTAGAGGTTTGCTCCTTCATCTCATCAACCGATTTCCATCCCTCTCCTACTTTCGCTTCCCACTTCCATTCGCAAGTCTTGAGAAATTCGTTGAACTCATCATTCGTTACGTTCACCAACTGTTTTACCTCCGCTTTCATCTTCATTCCCTTGACCGCTACCGGCGTTGACAACTCGGGAAACCCATCCAGCAAAAGGGTGATTGCCAATTTGGAAGCGTCGATCTTCGGCGTCGGCGGACTTGGCGGCAACATTTCCTCGTTTTCGTTGTCGCCTTCAGGTCCATTCCGACCTCTTCCCGGTGCATTCGAATTGACCGAAGTATTCACGCCCTGCGTTGGACCGGAAGCTCCACCCTCTTGCTGACCTGATCCCTTGTCGTTTTTCTCGGCTGGATTTTCATGATCACCCACAGGCAATCCGTTCAGTACGTTCCCGCCCTCTCCATCGGTCCCGTCCTTTCGCACCGCTCCCGCATCCGCAACTCGCATCTCCCCTTGCAACCCTTCCCATGGCATCCATGCGGGATTCTGGGAAATCAGATACCCCGCACCCACCACCGATGCGAGGAAAAACAACGCCGCGATGCTCGCGACGATCTTCCATCCGCGATTGCTTCGCTTCTTACCACCACCCGCCGGGATACGCGGCACGCCACGACGCTTGCTCGACCGCAACTCCGGCGGCTGATTGGATGCAACTTGGCCAAAAGGATTCGCCGGATCAAACTCCAACTCCGATGTGCCTGCCTCAGCTATTGGGTGAACAAGCTCACCATCGACACCCGCCCGGTCCGGTGCCGTAGGCAACTGCATCGGAATGACCGGAACTTCAACTGCATTGATCGCCCCACCTACCCCCTGCGAACCCACCACTCCCGGAGGCTGACCAATGGTAAACCCTTCTCTCGCTGCAACGACCGCATCGCTTTGCGGGGCCATTCCCATCAAATTTGTCAAATCGATGACCGAGCCACGCGCGCTCGCCATCCGAGCTTCCTCACTCCCGGCCACCACACAACGTACTCTGCACTCCACATCCGGAGCCAAGGTGGTTACATACGTGCTAAAGGTCGCTTGCCATCGCTTGTGCGCCGGCAACAAAGCCAACGCTTCAACCATCAGATCAAGCAACTCTGGCGACTGATTCTCGGAGAAAATCACAAACACAGGCCTAGGTGAAGACGCTAGCCAAGCCGATGCGACCACGCCTCCCCAACCGGCATCTCCCGTAAGCCGTTTCCAAGTCACACACGGATTCGCAGGGGAGTCAATCGCCGGCAAGTTTGGGGGAGCGGGAACATTTGCACATACCCCATCCCAGCCGTCGCGCATGACCCCAGAGTCTCGCAATAAAGCTGCCGGCCCACAAACCGGCATGGGGGAATCGACCACCACGTGATGCGCAATCTTGTTCGTTCTCTGACTGTAATCCAACCCATAATCCGCGATCCGAGACAACACGGAAATAGGTCTACCTCCCACACTGAAACGCAAATGGGAGTAGTTCACCGGATTCTTCTCAGCAGCCGGTGTCCCCGATGGAAACAAGTGACGATAGCCACTGAGCGACTCAAGTTTCGTCGCCAGATTCAGCGGCATCCCCACCGTACTAACTACAGTACAAAACCCTCGACTCCCTTGCTTGAGCCCTTGCGGTGCAGATGTATAGAGCAACTCGGCATTCATGGACGTATCCCCTTGGGAGCAACCAAGCAAATTCGGGCGAATTCAAGCGAAAGTAACTAGTTAGAGGCAAAGCAAAACAGTTAACGGACTCGATTTGCAAGCCCGATCAGACCTGTACACCATTTGCTGATCGCGTAGAGCATCGGGACTTCGACCCAATACGGATTCAGAGATTTCGGACGCATGCCAAAAGCCCCCGTTTGAGCATCATGCTCGGGGGCACACCCGGTGGCACTGACCGGAATAAAAAGCAAATGCTTGGTGAATCCCTCGGCCGCCGCCACGATCTCTGGCGTAAGCTTTCGAAGCAATTTGCCGACTTGATCCGACACCTCTTGGATGCGATCTCCATCGAGCACATTTAACGAAGAGTTCCCCGCACTGCGATAAGGGGGTGACGAACTGACTCCAGGCATCAACTGCGCCCAGCTATCCCACTTGGTCACCACGATGATCAACGGCCGTTGATCCAACTGATCGTCACGCAACCCCGCGTGCCTGCGCACCCGCTGGATCGCTTCAAGCAATATCGTGTCTTGACGTGTAACGCTCTCACGGGCCAACCGCGCTGCCCGATTCTGCATTTGCGGATCCTCCGACTTGCCTTCACACGCCCTACGAAAACGTGCATCTTGCGTCGGATCGAAAAGGAAGAACAGTGCGCGCGACAGAGCCAAGTGACGCGTTACGGGAGCCGTTGACGAATCGCTACCCGGCAAAAAATGCTCCCCAGCATTGTCGTACAAACACATCACCTTCGAAACCGAATTCGATTTCGCATGATTCGGATGCGATGCCATAGGCTGAAGAGTAAACAGAAACGGCCTGGGGTAGCTAACCACATGCGTTCCCATATTCACGCGATCGTACAAGTCACCATCGAGCTGCGTTTTGGCAATCGAAACCAACGCGTTCGGGTCGGGATTGAGAAACTGCTGCTCCTCATATTCATGCAATCGCGCGTTGGCCACCGGATCGGTATCGGTCATCGCAATCGAAAACCGACTAGGGAAAATCTGTCGTAACTGCCAGCTCATCGACGCCAGAAAATAACTTTTTCCCGAAGCAGGGGCTCCCAAAATCGAGAAGAAGACGGGTGCGATCTGATAGAGCGGCCTAGCGATCTCCAAGTGGCAGGCTGGGCATGCAAGCCGTGTGGTCTTTTGCCCCTCTGGATCGATGGCTTCACCATCATAAGTGAATCGCGAGGGAAGGAATCGCATTGTTTGCTGATCTCCCAACCTCGGATCGCCGAATAAATTCGGGTGATCGGTCGCAATCCACAACGATTCTTCAGGAGAGAACTCATGCCAGCAATGCGGACATGTCACGCGGCTGCGAATGGTAAATGCGTTCGAAGGTTCGGACATAAGCAGCATTCACGGGTTGGGTTAGGAAGTTTCACAGGGGGGCGCGACTCCGCTTCCTTACGACTCGCATCGCCATACATTGCTTCCATCATATCGAATGTTTGCAAAAAGTGAACATCTACGTTACGATCGGAAACGAGACGGAATCGAGTTCGCTATTCGAGTCAATTTCGAACAGAGCAAAACGAAGAACGTCGCTTTTAGCGAAACTACCACGGCGTGAGTGCCAGGAAAAATATTATTTTCTAAATAATGGCACTCGAACGCCCCGAATTTCGCTTAGAAAACCCGCTTACCCCCTCGAAGGCTGGGGGGTCCAGCTAAGTAATTCTACGGAGACAATTGCGATTGATCGGATTAGTGCGAATTGGGGTATGGCGCAGCAGTTGTCGGTATAGAAGTTAACTTGGCGGTCAAAACAAAACGGAAGATCATTAAAACGGCGGAACTAGGGGGACTTGTAATGAATCCATTTCGGAAGCGAACGATACAAATATCATGCCTCTTGGGGGTACTGGTGGGGTTTTGGGCCAAACTGGGGGCAGGGCAAGAATCCTTGGATGAGTCCGTAAAGGATCGCAAGTCGCCCGAGAGCGCGTTTCCGGTGATTGAACGGGACTGGACGGAGGCGGGGGAGAAGGGTCGCAAGATTCGAGGCAGTGTTCTGAAAGTGAACCCGAACCACGTGCTGATGAAACTAGCGGATTCGGGGAAAGAAAAGCTGATCAAAAAATCGCAGTTATCCAAACTTGATCTGGCCTACCTTGAGTTGGTACCCATGATCCAAAACGATAATTCGCAATACGAGCAAACCAAATCCACTTGGGACGCAATGCCGCAAGGACAGTTTCCGAGCGTCAAGGTTGCCAAGCAATACCAGACGAGTTTCCCGAAATCCCCGTATGGGCTACTGATGGCAGGAATTGCAACAGCCTGCACGACTCCGGATTACGAAGAAGCCGAATCGTACTTTGAGAAAGCTTATAAATCGCTCCAAACGAAGGAGCAGCTTCTGCCAGACCTAACCCCCGCGACTTATGTCACATGCTGCAACAACTACGCGATTGTTATGTGGCGAGAAGGGAACGCGAATACGGCAGTAAAGCTGCTTGCAGAAGCTGCGGCGATTGGCCCGCAACCCGCCGCATTCCTCATTCATAATGCGAAGATTATCCAAGCGGAGAATGGCAAGCGTTCGGAGAAGTATCAGGTTTCGAAGAAAGCCTTGACGACTTTGGATGAACTGGTCAATAAGCCGTTCGCTTCGACGCGAGAGAAATTGAAAAATGGAGTAATGCATTTCTCACTCAGCGTCGATCCTCCACCCGCAATATCGGATTTAGATGCGCTGCTTGAATTGCATTTCGCGGGCGAGAAAATGATCGACGAGCGGTTCCTCGAGGATCCCGCGTTTTCGGACTTGATGGCAAGCAAAAACTGCCCCTATGAACCGTGGTGTATGAGTTGTGGTGGTAAAGGGGTTTTTCGATGCCCAGGTCGTTGCAATCGCGGAACCATCTCGGTTCCAATCCAAACTCTCGAAGCCCGGGGTATTCGCGGTGAACCCGTCTATGGAACTCGTTACGAACAAAAGGCTTGTCCGGCGTGCAACGGACGCGGCGTAGGAGATCGATGCGACGGTTGCCAGGGAACCGGCAGAAACCGGTAAGCGAATAACAACCGAATCGACGTTCGCAGGATTACTCGTGGTGTAGGTCCTATCGTGGTGTGGGTCCTATCGTGGTGTGGGTCTCCCGGCCCGTAGTCCGCGCAATGGTGTTGCGGTCCTCCCGGGCCGCAGTCCGCGCAATGGTGTTGCGGTCCTCCCGGGCCGTAGTCCGCGCAATGGTGTTGCGGTCCTCCTGGGCCGTAGTCCGCGCAAGTTTCCAAGCACCGTAACTATTGCAAGTTGACGCCTCGCTGCGCTCGTAATTGCGGCCCGGGAG
>CAIJIZ010000801.1 GCA_903820735.1 uncultured Pirellula sp. | reverse complement strand
CGGACGAATTCCTATTCCAACACTAAACGGCCGTCAACTCCGGCTGATTCTCGTTCGCACCATTGGCAATCCCGAACTCTCTATGATGTTCATCCCCCATATGATTATCCCTGCAAAATTTTCACTGAAGCAGCATCCTTGCATCTCACTGCTGCACCCGTTCGTTACCGCATTCAAGGAGCTTTGCGAACATAGCTCATGCACCGGTATCCGGCGATTCGCACAATGCGCAGTGACAGTTTTCAGTTGCACGATTGCAGCATCAACTCTTGCTCAAGACGCCAACCCCGCCCCAGTAAACCCCGCCCCAGTAAACCCAGCTCCAATAAACCCAACTCCGGCAAATCCACCGCCAGCAATCCGCTTTGCAGATCAAGTTGCACCGATCCTCCAAGAAAATTGCGTAGCCTGTCATTGCGCAAAACGCGCCGAAGGTGGATATCGCCTCGATACCATCGAGCAAATGCTAAAACCAGGGGATGGAGCAAGCGCTCCGATCGTAGCGGGGAAAAACCAAGAGAGTGAGTGGTTGCAAAGGATTCGACATGCGGACGTTTCTCTGCGAATGCCAGCCGAAAGCGATCCGCTTGCACCTGCGGACATCGCCATCTTAGCGAACTGGATGGATCAAGGAGCCAACGTCGAGGGATCCTCCACGACCGAACCCCTTTGGTCTGTTATCCCTCCGAAAACCTACGCGAAACCCCAAGAACATTATCCCAATGCAATTCCGGTTACCGCGCTTCTCTGGAGCCCAGACGGCAAGCAGCTTTATTCATCAGGATACCATGAAGTGCTCGTCTGGAACGTCGAATCCGGAACCCTTGAAGGTCGCATCGCTAATCAAGTTCAACGGATCTATGCATTACGATGGAATGCGGATGGGACGAAACTCTATGTCGGAGGTGGACTGCCAGGTGAACTCGGTGAAGTTCGACGCGTCGATCGCGCAACTGGAAACGTTGAAGCTGTCATCCTTCGAGCATCCGATGTCGTTCTCGATATCGCTCAGCCGATGAATAATTTGCAACCCGGCAAAGAGGAAATCGCCGTCGCCCTTGCGGACAACACTATTCGAATTGTCGACCCAAATTCTGGGGTCACGCGCAAGACCATCGCCGTACATGCCGACTGGGTAACGCAAGTCGCTTACAGCAACGATGGATTGCGTATCGGCTCCTCGAGTCGCGACAAATCTGCAAAAGTTATCGATGCGCAAACCGGGGAACTTCTAGGAAGCTACCCTGGACATGCTGCAGCGGTTCGAGGCATCGCTGCCATCGAAAATGGTTTGCAATGGGTAAGTGTCGGAGCTGATAACAAACTTCATCGTTGGGAAGTCGAAGGGGCGAAGAAGATCGCCGAAGTCCCCCTCGGAGGTGAATCAAGCAGGTTATTTCGAGATGCCGGAACCATCTGGATTCCCAACGCGGACAAACACTGGTATCGATTCGAAATCGCAAATAACTCCATCGCACAAAAACAAGCTGGGCACGAAGACTGGGTAACCTCCATCGCCGTATTACCAACCCCTGCAATACTCGCCACCGGTGGCATGGACGGAGCAATCCGAATCTGGAATTCCGCCGATGCTACCCCAGCGAAAGCTTGGTCAAGCAAACCGTAACAAGCAATTAATGCTACATGCAGTAGATTTGAAAAGATTCTCACAGGCCGAAAAGCGAAATCCTAGAAGATGGAACTCTCAGATTCGCTAGCACCTACTTCAATTTGCGGGAATGCATGAGCCAACAACTCAGCAAGCTTCCGCATCGAAAACGCTTCACTTGCAAAATGACCGATCATCAACATCGCCACTCCACGCGCATCGGCTTCCAAGCATTGATGGTAGGTCGCTTCTCCTGTCAAGAAAAGATCGCAGCGTTCCCCTGCGGCCTTGCCCAACATACTCCCCCCACTTCCACACACGATTCCAATTCGATTGACTAATCGCTCGCCATTATCAGTACACCGAACTGACATGCCGCGAATCCCCGCCCCAAGTCGTTCGACCAAGTCATCGATACGTACCGGTTTAGCGAACTCGCCGATCACCCCACACCCAAGCTCGCGTTCCATCGGAGCGTCGAGGGACGTCCCCTGATTGACTTTTCCAGTTTGTGAATTCCCCCTTTGTGAATTCTCAGAATGCATCAGCGGGACTAAAGGCCGAAGATTTCCAAGTTGCAGTAAGCCAGCCAACTGACGATTTATTCCTTCGTGGGCGTTATCCCAGGCCGTATGTGGGGAATAGATCGCAATCGAGTGCTGCATCGCACGCCACAGAATGCGGCCGGTCGGATCCTCTGTCGTGATCCGCGTAAGAGGCCGAAACGGAATGGGATGATGACTGACCACCAAGCCGATCTTACGATCAATAGCTTCTGATAAAACGCCATCGTTCAAAGTCAAACAGGTCATTACCTTTCCGATCGAACTTGCAGGGTCCCCCACCAACAAGCCCACGTTGTCCCAACTCTCCGCTATCCCTAAGGGAGCTATTCTTTGCAAAGCATCGATCAATTCTCTGAGCTTCACAGCGTTTACCGATGCAGTTGAGTTTTCCGACGCAACGGCGTTTTCCGATGCAGTGGCGTTTTCCGATGTAACCGTGGCTTTTGTTTTTACCATTCAATCTGCTTCCCT
>CAIJIZ010000800.1 GCA_903820735.1 uncultured Pirellula sp. | reverse complement strand
ACTCCCCGGTTCTCTAGCAGACGCCGGTTCTCCAGCAGCCGACGAAGCCTTGATGCTCAAAGGAATCGCAACCTTTGAGTTAGGGCAACTGGAAGAAGGTCAAAAGATCCTAGACTCGATGCGGGATGTGCGACGTGGTTTGATTATCGCCTCTTCAGCTGACGGAATGACTCCAACAGAAGAAGCTTTAAAGACGAAAAGGCTTCCTCCTTCGTTGCCGGATCCGACTACACCCGACAAGGACTTCTGGGGCGAAGAGCAAGACTTACCTTTTCTCGAGCGAGTTGCCAAAGAGTTTGACGAAGAGAAGTGGAAAGACAAGTCATCTCAGGAGCGCGATGCAGCCAAGGAGCTGCATGAGAAGAGATACAGAGCTTATCGGCTGGCTGGATACATCGCAGCTTTGGAGTCTCATGCACATGGGGCTCGCGGAGAGTTTCGCCAAGCGGTCCGCAGGGGTAACCATGTGCGTGATCAAGTTGACTTGTGGCAGAAAATCCGGTGGGCTCAAGCCGCTGGCGAACATGCTTTGGCGGTACGCAAAGCCAAGGATGCTTTCAATGGAGCCGAAGGAGAGATCGTACCATCGATCCATTTTGCAAACATTGCACACCGAGCGATTGAAGCTTGGGAAGCACGCGGGGACTTGAACGAGTCGCAACGCAAAGAGCTTGAACAATGGAAGGAAGACCGCAAGCGGGCTTTCGAGCGTTGTGCGAAGCTTGCTTGGGGTGCCGAACCCGATTTCACCTGGGTTCGAGAAGCAAAAGAGCTTTCGTTGCGATTGTTCCCTGATTTGGCTTGGGATTCTGGGGAGCAGAAGGGTAAAGATTTAGGAGACAGACCTGATTTAGATACCTTGGGGCCCGTTCGCTGGAGTCCTTCGTCGGCACCTTCGTGGAGTCTGCCGATACCCGAGGGACTAGCTAATCTTCAAGCTACTCGCTCGGAGGTTGTTTCATCATCGAGCTTAAGAGGCAAACCGCACATACTAGTGTTTTATCTTGGGTTTGGATGTTTGCATTGTGCGGAGCAACTGCAGGAGCTGTCCCCCAAAGTGGAGGCTTTTCGGAAGCTTGGGGTGGAGGTAATAGGGATCAGCACAGAAGACTCCCAAACGCTTGCAGAAGGTTTGCAGCGTTATGAAGGGAAGATGGAGATGCGGTTATTGGGAAACAGCGATTTAGATGTATTCAAGAGCTATCGCTGCTTTGATGACTTTGAAGGTCAACCGTTGCACGGGACGGCATTAGTGGATGCACAAGGGCGCGTTCGCTGGCAGGATATCGGGTACGAGCCATTCATGGACATCGATTTCTTGATCGAGGAATCGAAGCGGTTGTTGGCAATTCCTGGCCAGTAGGTTGTTTTTTTGAGGAAACTTTTTCTTCAGACGCTTCGCGGTTCACAAACTGTGAACTAGGGTAGCAGCGTAGAGTTTCCGCAATGCATGGATTATGCGATTTCACGCAGCTTTTCTATGTAGTTGGGGGTTTGCGGCTTAGCCGTGTTGTAGCGATCGTAACGATTGAGACCGATCTTATGTGGAATTGGATATATCAGTGGTGGAAGGAAGGTCGCTCGGAGCGGGATGCTCGCGGTGCGCACATGACGTTTGCGAAGACCTCGATGGGCAATCGCATTCAGCGAACTGGGATCATCCTTCGGCGACAGTTATGGTTATGGCCGATCCTGGCCGTGTTTTTACTTTCGCTAATTGGTTATTTGATAACTCGCAGCATTCGATTGACGATGGAGTCGAATCTTCAGTCGCAGCTTACGACCTTGCTCGATGTCGAAAAGGCGATGGTACTCAAGTGGCTCTCACAGCAAGAGACGAGTGCCAAAACCTTGGCCAACAATTCAAGCTTCCGAGAACATGTTGAGAAACTTGTATCGGTGCAAATTGGCAAGGGGCAAGTTGGCAATGGCCAAGTTGCGGGAGTGGAGCCAGCGGGACAAGTAGTACAGTTGCAGGAAGAGATATCGCAGATCGTCGCGCCGACTTTAGCGAACTATGAATTTGCAGGATACATGATTACCGATGCGAAGCATCAGGTCATTGCATCGAACCATGCGATGCTACTCGGACAAAAGGTGGAAGAGTGGGAGGATGACTTGGGAAAAGTCTTCGACAATCGAAATGTCGTGACCGCCCCATTCGCTAGCATCGTACCGTTAAGTGACAAGCTTGGGCAAATGCAAAGCGGCGTTCCAACGATGTTTGTCAGTGTGCCAGTTTACAACGGGGACTTGCAAGTCATTGCGGCATTATCGTTGCGAATTCGCCCAGAGCGGGAATTCACACGGCTGGTTCAACTCGGAAGAATTGGGCGGTCGGGTGAGACATATGCAGTCGACCGCGACGGGGTCATGGTATCGAACAGTCGTTTTGATGATGCTTTGATTCTACTAGGGATTTTGCAAGATCGAGAGGGAACTGAATCGATCCTGCAAGTGCAGCTGCGCGACCCAGGTGGAGATATGACGCGAGGGTATCGTCCGAAGCTGCGTCGAGGGGAATTGGGCTTTACTAAGGCAGCCGCAGCCTTGATGGAGAAGAAGGATGGGATCGATATCACTGGGTACAGGGATTACCGTGGAGTTCCCGTCGTCGGCGTTTGGACTTGGCTGGAAAATTACGACTTCGGGTTGATAACCGAAATCGATTACGACGAAGCTTTCGAGCCACTGAATATCTTGCGTCGCGCTTTCTACACGATGTTTGGATTGTTGAGCTTAAGCGCACTTGCAATTTTCATCTTCACCCTGATCGTGACCCGACTACAGAAGGAAGCCAGACAAGCGGCCGTGGAAGCAAAGCAGCTTGGTCAGTACCGTCTGGAAGAAAAACTCGGTGAAGGTGCGATGGGTACTGTTTACCGTGGCCATCACTCGATGTTGCGTCGGCAAAGTGCCATCAAGTTACTGAACGTCGAGCGAGTCAACGAGACTTCAATCAGCCGGTTCGAGCAGGAAGTCCAGATTACTTGCAATTTGAACAACCCACATACCATCGCTATTTACGATTACGGGCGAACGCCAGAAGGGGTGTTCTACTATGCGATGGAGTATCTCGATGGAATCAATCTGCAGGATCTCGTAGATCGTTTTGGGCCGCTAAGCGATGGCCGAGTCGCGAAGATCTTGGACCAGCTTTGCAGTTCTTTGTTCGAAGCCCATTCCATGGGTCTTGTGCACAGAGATATCAAACCCGCGAACGTGATGCTCAATCGGCGCGGTGGTGTACCCGACTTTGTAAAGCTACTAGATTTCGGCTTGGTACGTGCAGTGGACGAAGCCAAGCGAGGGAAGGGGAGTGAAGGGATGGCCGGCACCCCTTTGTATATGTCCCCAGAATCGATCCAGACCCCTGATTTGGTCGACGCACGAAGCGATTTGTATGCGGTCGGAGCGGTTGGATATTTCTTGTTGACCGGAGCTCCTGTTTTTCTAGCAAGCTCCTTTGGGGATTTGTGCCAGCAGCATGTCGATGCGATTCCGGTAAGCCCATCGGTGCGAAGCGGCCGCAGCGTATCGGAGGATCTCGAGTATGCGATTATGGCTTGTCTGGAGAAAAACCGGGCGAAGCGACCGCAGACAGCACGCGACTTATCAAATCTCCTCCATCGTATCGCTGCGAGCGATCAATGGACGATCCAAGACGCGGACGCTTGGTGGAGTCGCTACGAACGCGGGGTTGGGGTCACCAATGCAACCACACAATCATCATCCGGGCAATCATCAAATGCGCAATCGACCAGCAGATCAGCGATAGGTCAATCAGCATCAAGCCGGGATACGATGTCGGGTGAGACCAAGATATTGCCGGTGGAAGGTGGGATCTCCGACAAGCAGAGGTTTGATCAGACGATGGATTATGGAGGGTCGTTCACTACGAGGGTGGAAGGGGATTTCGGAAGTGGTGAAAACAAAGGCAACAGCCCGAAGACCTAATGGGCCGTTTTTCACCACAAACACCAGTACTCACCAACAGTACCGCGTTCACCAAACCCCATGGCTTGGATTGTAACGCTATACTTCATACACAGACATGTGAGTCTGAAGCGTATGAAATGAGGAAGAGCAACGGATACTTGATGGGTTGTTTTGCAAATGAACGACTTGACGCATGAGTTACCACCGAAACCGCCGCAGGCTTTACGGTTGGTATTTATCGGGGACATTGTCGGCAAACCGGGAATGCAGATCGTCTGCTCGATGCTGGAACGATTGCGAGGGCAGGGAAGCGACATCATCATCGCGAATGCCGAGAACGCGGCCGATGGAACCGGATTATTGGTTAAACAATACGAGCAACTCGTTGCCGCTGGAGTTGACGCGATCACCCTTGGAGATCACATCTACAAAAAACGTGAGATCCAAGAAGTTCTTCAGCGAGCCGGGAACATCGTCAAGCCAGCGAATTTCCCTTCGAAGGCCCCTGGTAAAACTTATTGTATCGTCGAGGCATCCAGTGGCGTGCGAGTGGCAGTCGTAAGTTTGATGGGTCGTGTTTTTATGCGACCAGTGAACTGTCCCTTTGAAGCGATCGACAAAGTGCTTGAGGAGTTGCCGCAGGAGGTAAAAGTCCGGTTTGTGGATTTGCATGCGGAAGCGACGAGCGATAAGCAGGCTATGGGTTGGTACCTCGATGGTCGTGTAAGCGCTGTCTTAGGAACACACACTCACGTGCCGACAGCAGACGAGCAGATCTTGCCCGCAGGGACAGCCTTTCAATGCGATGTAGGAATGACTGGAGCTTTTCGCAGTATCTTGGGCCGGGAGATCAAGCCGGTTTTGAAGACAACTTTGACCTTCGATCCGAATACTTTCCATGTCGCCACAGAGGATGTCCGTCTGTCAGCAACTTGTGTCGACATCGACCCAAGCACAGGGTTTGCCATGGGAATCGCGCGCGTGCAATGGCGTGCTGTGTCGTAACAACGCCCCGTTCACATATCCCCGGGCGGATTTTGAAACACAGAGGCACAGAGACACAGAGGGAAGACAGGATGGGGTGAGCAGGAAATAGAACGGGTGGGAGAAGATTCGTATCGAGACGCAGTCTCTACACATCAGTCCGCACCCTCCTAATCTACTCCGCCCCTCTCGCTGTTCTATTCCAATCTGTGACCTCTGTGCCTCTGTGTTTCCCTTCCGCGCATCCCCGGTCGGATTTTGAAACACAGAGGCACAGAGACACAGAGGGAAGACGGGATGGAGTGAGCAGAAAATAGAACGGGTAGGAGAAGATTCGTATCGAGACGCAGTCTCTCTAAACAACCCAATCTGTGACCTCTGTGCCTCTGTGTTTCCCTTCCGCGCATCCCCAGACGGATTTTGAAACACAGAGGCACAGAGACACAGAGGGAAGACGGGATGGGGTGAACAGGAACATAGAACGGGTGGGAGAAGATTCGTATCGAGACGCAATCTCTCTCTACACAACCCAACTTTGTGACCTCTGTGCCTCTGTGTTTCCCTTTGGTTCCCTTTGGTTCTCCCTCAGCCTGAAATTAGACAAGCCAAGGTGGAAGGACACCGGCAGGTGGAAGGTCGATAAGCTGAACTTTCTCGACCGCTTCGATCGCCATCAATTCATCGAGTGCGACTTGAGGTGGTCGAGAGTCAAGGTTCAGTACACCGATCGCAAGACCACCAGGTTGTTGCATGATTCGGCCAACGGACATTTGGCCGATGTTAACGGAGTGCTTTCCGAACACGTTTCCGACTTTCCCGATAATACCGGGGACATCGTAGTGGGTAAAGAAAAGCATATGTCCGTCGAGGTAGGCTTCCATGCGATACTCATCGATGGAAATCAGTCGTGGCATGTTATTGCCGAAGACGGTCACTCCGGCACGTACGGTTTGGCCGCTGCCGAGGACTTCTGCGGAAATCGAAGAGCTGAAGGCTCCGAGTTCACGGTTTCGGTGCTCGATCAGATCGATGTTTCGTTCGCGGAACAGAAGCTCCGCGTTGATGATATTCACATCGTCGGCCATCGCTTTCTCGAGCAGCCCTGCACAGAAGGCAGAGGTGAGGAGTTTCGTGTCTTTATCGGCGACTTCGCCTCGGTAGTTAAGGCTGCATGAGCTGATGGAGCTGCTGTGCCATTGAGCCATCATCAAGCCGAGTCGGTAGGTGGCATCGAGGTACCCGCGTAGAGCTTCGAGAGTTTTCGGGTCAAGAGAAGCGACGTTGACCGCGTGACGGATCTCGCCAGTCTTGAAGAAGTTCATCAGCAGCTGAATACCTTCGATGGCGACTTGCGTTTGAGCTTCTTCGGTGCTCGCTCCAAGGTGTGGAGTGCAGACAACGCCTGGCATCCCGAACAAAGGGCTCTTTGCGCAAGGCTCTTCTTCGAAGACATCGAGTGCAACGCCAGCGATGATGCCGCGATTGAGCCCTTCGACAAGTGCGGCTTCTTCGTAGATCCCGCCTCGAGCGCAGTTGACCAACCGGATTCCTGGTTTGAGTTGATCGAGTTGCTTCATGCCGACCAGGTACTTTGTCTCGTCGGTCAGAGGTGTGTGGACTGTGAGGTAATCAACTTTCGGTAGGAGTTCCGCGATGGTATTGGCTTTGACGATATTCATCTTGACGGCTTGGTCATCGGAGAAGAATGGATCGAAGGCGATCACACGCATTCCGAAGGCTTGTCCGCGACTAGCGACTTCTCGGCCGATACGGCCCATGCCAACGACGCCGAGGGTTTTATCAGCGAGCTGAGTCCCCATGAAGGACTTGCGATCCCACTTCCCATTGCACAGGGATTGGTATGCTGGAGCGATCGAGCGAGAAAGAGCCAAGAGGAGTGCGAAAGTATGTTCTGCGGTGGAAAGAGTGTTTCCAGCAGGAGTGTTCATCACCACGATACCAAGTCGTGTTGCCGCATTCTTATCGATGTTATCTGTGCCAACGCCGGCCCGTACGATCGCTTTGAGTCGCTTGTTTCCTTCAAGCGACTCTGCGGTGATTTTAACACCGGAGCGAACGATCGCACCATCGAATTCGGCGAGAGACTTTCGTAGGTCATCACCCTTCAGACCGTGTCTTTCTTCGAATTCGAAGTCCGAGTCGGCTTGGAGCATCGCAATACCTTCGGCAGCGATGGGGTCGAGAACGAGGATACGAGTTTTCATGAGGGGACTTTTCAAGGTATTTTGCAGATGGGCTTCGATGGGAGAGGATAAGCGGAGGGAGACTAAGCAGCGTTCTTTGCGGCGAAGTCATCCATCAATTGCACAAGCGTTTGGACTCCTTCGATAGGCATCGCGTTATAGATACTAGCGCGGATACCACCGACGCTTCGGTGCCCTTTCAGGGAATCGAGCCCATGCTTTTTCGCGCCAGCCAAGAAGGCTTCTTCGAGGGACTCGTTCGGAAGTTTGAAAGTCGCGTTCATCAAGGAACGGTCTTCGCGGCGAGCATGGCCGATGAACATATTCGGGTGTCGATCGATAGCAGCATATAGCAATGAAGACTTCTCAAGGTTGCGTTGATGCATCGCTTTCAAGCCACCGACGGATTCTTCAAGCCACTGAGCGACGAGTCCAAGAGTGTAGATTGCGAAGGTCGGTGGAGTATTCCACATCGAGTCTTCGTTAGCATGGTTGCGGTAGTTGAGGTAACCGGGGAGTTGGTCGTTGCTGCGATCAAGAAGATCCTTCCGAATGATAACAACCGTTACACCTGCCGGCCCAGCGTTCTTTTGGGCACAAGCATAAACTAAGGCATACTTCGCAATATCCAAAGGGCGATAGAGGAAGTCCGACGAGCAGTCTGCGATGAGAGGGCAAGGAACATCCCAATCGTTCTGGAATTGGATCCCTTGGATGGTCTCATTGCTCGTCAGGTGAAGATAAGCAGCATCCTTTCGGATCGGAAGCGACTCGCAGGT
>CAIJIZ010000799.1 GCA_903820735.1 uncultured Pirellula sp. | reverse complement strand
GCGGCACTTCAAGCGATTCGGTTGCTCAAACACCCGTTTGTGCTTGTCCTCTGGCTAGTCACTTTCATCGATGCTTTTGTTCACAACTGTTATTTCAACTGGACAGGTGGATTCTTGCAGGCATCGCGCGAAGCCGGCGGGGTTGGAATCGCGGGTAACTGGGTCATGCCAGTGATGAGCGTCGGCCAAATCGCCGAAATCTTGACGATGTTTTTCTTGGGGATGACCCTTAAAAACCTTGGCTGGCGATGGACGATGATCGTTGGGATTCTCGGACACGCGTTGCGATTTTTTGTCTACGCATTCTTCCCCGAGAACCAAAACTTGATCATTTTGGTCCAAATCCTACACGGGATCTGCTACGCATTTTTCTTCGCAACGGTCTACATTTTCGTCGATGCGTACTTCCCCAAGGACGTCCGCAGCAGTGCCCAAGGGCTCTTCAACGTAATGATCCTCGGGGTCGGCGCTCTGGTGGCGAACTCTGTTTGCCCATGGTTGATGGAAAATGTATTTACCTCCACAACCGTGATCGATGGTGTGGAATCAAAGACGGTAGATTTTAAGAATATGTTCTTATTCCCAAGCGCCGTCGCAGCGCTGGCTGCGATCGCTTTGGCGGTCTTCTTCCATCCACCCAAGCAAGTCGACGCGACGCTCGACGGGGCATCTGCTCCCGCTCACTAAACCCTGCCACCGCCCGCTAGGTGCTTGGCATCTAGCGGGATCCTCGGTTTCTGTGGTAAACTCTCGATCCGCCCGCGGACCGGCTTGGCCTTCAGTGGGCGATGCGGAATCACTTTATTCACGACAATCACGGTTGAACCTATGTCTTCACTCGATCAGTACAGTTTGTGCCCTTGCGGGAACGGTAAAAAAATCAAGTTTTGCAAGTGCAGCGAACATCTTGCCGAGATGCAAGAAATCCACCGAATGATTGTCGGTGAACAAAACGTTGCGGCTTTGGATCGGATCAACGTTCTGCTGAAAACCATGCCTTCCGAACCATGGCTGTTGGCCATGAAGTGCGATCTGCTGCTGCAACTTCGCGAACTCGAACCCCTCGAAGAAACGTCGGCAAAATTCATACGGCTTCAACCGGATAACCCCCTCGCGAAACTGTACCGATCCTTGGTTGCGATCATTCGTGGCAATACTGAAGATGCTGCGAACCTATTGCTGCAATCGATCGCCGATTCCGGTGAACAGATCCACCCAATGACCCTTACGGTCGCAATGAATCTGCTGGAATTCCTCGGCCAAAGACGCAAGATGCTCCCAGCGATCTTGCTGTGCGAAATGCTGCTCGACATGGACGAGAACACTCAGTCGGTGGCGATGGAAGCCTACGAGTCCCTTATTACTCGGGCTCAAGAAAGCTCACTGCAACGTGAATCGCTACCATCGATCATCGATTACGATGACGCACCATTCGCAGAACGACTCGCCGAAGCCGAAGCGCTAGTCACCGCTCATCGCATCAGCGGAGCGAAAACAAAACTCGAATCGATGCTTCGTGAATTCGGGCCGCAACCAGCTATCTTGCAAACCCTCCTGCATTGCCAACTGATTCTCACAGACGAAGAATCAGCCGCCGGGACTTGCAATAAACTTGCGGCTGCGTCCTCGCTTCCAGAATCGCAACGCATTTACTACCAAGCTCTCGCATACGAACTTGCTCCTGCTTCCTACGGCATCACTATCCGCGAAGAAGTAGTAGTCTACAGCATCGAAGACGCCGAAACCGAACAACGCATCGCTTCGTGCAAGTCCTTGATGGAAGTTAAAGTAGATGAACTGCGTCCAATTCTCGACGCATTGCTACAAGAAGAAGTTCCTCCAAAGAGCGCCTACGGATTGATCGCTCCGGTAACTCAGTCGGATTCCAGCGATTCCTATGTTAGCCGACAAGGAACTTGGATGGCTTACTACGGAAAGCAAACCGATAAACCAGCCAGAGTCGTTTTGCTTGAAGCGTTTGACGGATACCGTCAAGAACTTTGCGCCAAAGTAAAATCGGAACTTGGACTCGACGGCCTCAAACGCGAACTTATCGAATCGTTTCCGGTCCTCTTCTACAGCCGTGGCATGAACCCGCTGATCGCCACCAAACAAATCCCGGAAGAACGCCAAGCGTCCATCAAGGATCTTGCTAAAACCTTGATGACCGACGAGGTGTTGAATTTGAAACTCGATTGTCTCGGCAACAAGTCGATTCTCGAGTCGGCCGGCACCTCAGAAAATCGGCTTTCACTCCAAGCTTTGTTGCTTCTTTGGCAATCCGAGAACATGGGATCGCTCGACGATGCAGATTTCCGTAACTTGCACAAACGCCTTCAAGTCTCCTCACCATCGCTGCCATCGAGCTCCGATGTGTTCGACACCGTAGGTGGTGCTGCTTATTACTGGACCGATCTTGCAACCATCGACCCGCAAAGCCTCGTGCAGTTAATGCAGTCCGCGTTGACACGCGGCGTCACCTCGATGTACTCAGCGTACATCGCCAAAGCCGAAGCGACTCAGTGGCCGGAAGAACTCAAGCTTTCTGCTGAGTACACGTTGCTAAATCTCAAACTACGTATTTCCGGCGATGCGGCAGAAGCAGAGAAAGTCCTCGCTCGCATCATCGAAGCAGGCAAGAAACTCGGTGTACCGGTCGGCAATGCAGTCCTCGAACGATTCGAAATCCTTTCGATGCTCGGTCGCCAAGGGGAAGCTCGACAATTCTTGGAATCCTCGCTGCGTGAGAACCCCAACGACCCAGCTTTGCTGCGGTTTGTCCAAATGGCGATGATGCAACAAAGGCAAATGGCCGCGCGTTCCGGTGGGGCAGGGGGGATCATCTCCGATCCCACTGGTGGTAACACCGATCCATCTTCCGGACTCTGGACCCCAGACTCCGGGAACTCCGGCCCTTCGGGTTCCGGTGGCTCGAAACTATGGACTCCTGACTAAGCCTTTTCAACTAAGCCTTATTCGCTGGAACCTGGAATTCTCCTACGACTAGCGAAAATTGAAACGAACCGGGGGCACCCCTTGCGCCCGGTTGCAGACCTCTACATGCTACGTAGGCTCGTCCGCACGTGTTGGCATTTCTACATAGCGCAACGCAATCAAACGTCACGGTACGTAACGGAAAGTGAATCATGACACGAGACCACCTATCTGGCGACGGCTTGCCTGGCGACGACTTGGAACTTACAGACCCAACTCGCGATGGAGGATATCTGGAGTACAGCAAAGCCTCAAATCCACTTGCTTCCGGTGCGATACCTCCAATCCCGATCATTCAGTTCCCCGCCACCTTGCATGCTTCTGGCCCATCGCAAATCCTTCCCTTGGATATCAGCGAACAACTTGGGTGTGCCGCTCCGGCATCGAGCGCAAGCTTGCTTGCGAGCTTCGTGCGAATCCGTGCCGGGGAACACTTAGCTACCCCCAACCGCGCAACATCGCACTTGTTCTACGCATTGCGAGGAACTGGGGTAATGCGGTTCGGCGAACAAGAAATATCCTATCGACAAGGTGACTTGGTCACGCTTCCATGCGGACAAGACATCATCCACTCCGCTACTGAAGAGACCGTGTTCTACTGGGTCAACGATGAACCGCTGATGCGTTACTTGGGTGTTACCCCATCACATCCCCAATTCGAACCAACGCTCTACGCTCACGCTCAATCGCGCCGAGCGCTCGAAGAGGCTGCGGCAGATCCACTTGCTGCACAGCGCAGTCGCATCAGCGTCTTGCTGACAAACACCCATTTTCCGCAAACGCTTACCATCACCCATGTCCTTTGGGCCATGCTTGGAATCCTCCCAATCGGTGCCAACCAACTCCCGCATGCACACAAATCTGTTGCCTTAGACCTGATCCTCGAATGCGAGCCGGGGTGCTACACCTTGGTCAGTCAAACAGTCGACGCAGATGGCAATCTCATCGATCCAGTGAAGGTTCCTTGGGAAAGTGGCGGCGCGTTCATCACGCCACCCGGATGGTGGCATTCGCATCACAATGAATCGGGCAAACCTGCATTCCTAATGCCAATCCAAGATGCGGGCTTGCACACCTACTTGCGAACACTGGACATCCAGTTCCATCGCAGCAATGTTGTTTAGGGTGGACGGAGGCTTTAGGCTTTAGGCTTTAGGCAAAAGCCATCAAACCAAGGGTTGGAACAACAACCCCGTAGCATGGCCCTCTGTGGCCGTGCGAGGGGAACGCTGACTCACGCAAAGCCGCAAAGACGCAAAGAAAACCACAACCCCATGAAAACGTAACTCCCCTTCTCCTCCAGGGGAGGAGAAGGGGTTGGGGGATGAGGTGGGGAAACACGCGCAGTTAGTGTTTTGCGAACCGCATGAAGTACAAGAAGACTCGCTCGCGGATGGGATTTGCGGTTCGTGTCGTACTCAGCGAAGCGGTACTCGTACTCCGCGAAGCAGTACTCGTACTCGAACCCACCGCAATCAACATCGCGACGATGAACGACAAATCGTGGCTTATCGAAGTCACCGGTTTTC
>CAIJIZ010000798.1 GCA_903820735.1 uncultured Pirellula sp. | reverse complement strand
GGCGAACGGGTTCGTCGGGGGTGATGTCGGTTTTCGCAACTCCAACGAACCACTTTGGTTCTTCTGCTGCAAAGCTTGCTGGGATACTCCACAAGCAGCCATAGAAAAACAGGATCGGAGCTAAAAGGCCGCGTTGCGTTCGTAGGGTACGAGCTCGCTGGGCATTTGCATTTAGAAGTTTCAAGAAGGACCTCGCGGTCCCTACGACAATGTCACTTGTGGATAACGGCATGGGCATCCTCAGGTCGTTCATTGCAGACAGATTGGGCGAGCGTTCTCGTTGTCAATCAACCTGGTTCGGTTGATCACAAACCCTGGAACCAAAGGAGTGGTGAATTCCTTTGGTTCAATCATTTAAGGGGCCATTTTAAGGAACCATAGAGCGGATTATCGCGCGATGTCGAAAGCGTAAATCAGATCTTGATCGCGGATGAAAAGCTTTTGGTCGGCGATTACAGGGTGAGCCCAAATCGCGCCTCGTCCCCGGTCGGTGTTGGTTTGGGCAGGAAGCTTGACAACGCCGAGTTCTTTCCAGCCTTCGCGGGATGGTTGGGCCAGATAGCAAACACCTTCGGAATCGTCATAGCAATAGAGCAAGCCGTCCGCCATTGCGATTGAGCCGGATCGCGAGTTGCCTGCTTTGTGACTCCAGAGCACCTCACCGGACTTCAAGTCTTGGGCCATCCAGGTTCCTCGCAGGGCATTGGTAAACCCATAGATGGTTCCTTCGTGAAGGATGTATCCACCATGGTGGTTTTCCATCGATTCTTTGTCGAAGTGATATCGCTCTTTCATCGCAACTTTGCCAGCCGCACTGCTGAGTTCGATCAGGGAGTTGCCTGCTTTATAAGCCGACGAGTGATAGACTTCGTTCCCTGCAATGATCGGGGTTGGGATCACGGCAGTCTTGTTGCCGGTGGTGGGGTTGGTGAATTGATGTTCGCCATTCTCGGCATTGAAAGCCACTAAGCCAGACTTGGTAGCGGTGATGTAGATCGGTGTGTTTCCGACAGTGGTCTTCATGATCGAGACGTACTGAGCTACGTCGCTGAAACCCTTCGAAACATACTTTTCTTCACCGGTCTTCTTATCGAGACCGACGATGAATTTTTCACCGCCGGGGGTGCAGAGCAAACGATCCCCATCGATCAAAACCGATTCGCTGTAGCCCCATTGAGGGATTGCGCCACCGAAGTCCTTGACAAGGTTTCGGCTCCATACCTTTTGACCGTCCTCGGTTTTCAAACAAGTTAATTCACCGAGGTCACTCAGGAAATAAACGTGGTTGCCGTCGACAGTCGGCGTGCTTCGTGGGCCTCCACCCCAGCCAGTCAAATAGTCATCAGGCTTCGTGCCGCGATCGAATCGTTGCACCCAGAGTTCCTTGCCTGTCTTCGCATCGATACAAATCGCTACGCAATCTTCGCCACGTTGGCCCATCGTATAAAGCTTGCCGTTGCTGATGGAACTCGACGAGTAACCCAACCCAGCTTCTTTGTAACTCCAAGCAAGCTTGGGGCCTTGT
>CAIJIZ010000797.1 GCA_903820735.1 uncultured Pirellula sp. | reverse complement strand
ATTCCGCCGAGATAGATTCGGTGGTCGACTGTACCGGGTCCGTCCTCGTTATCGCCATCGATCAGCAAAAGGTATGCAGTCCCTGGTAGGTATGCATCAGCTTGGCCTCGTAATTCGATGTACTCTTCGCCCGTATCCACGTTAGCAACCGGATCGAAGGTGATTTCGCTGAGGAAAACTTCTGAGGAGACGTTTACAAGATTGAAATTGGTCGGAGAGATGGGACCGATTGCGTTACTGGTTGTCCAATTCGCCAAACTGTTGACTACGGATCGGATTTCGTCGGCAGATCCAATAAAAGATGTTGCTTGATACGCTCCGTTGTCGACATCGGCGCTCGTCGACGACAATTGAATCGCGTTGACTCCGAGCGTTAGCGCCGTCGGCAATTCCGATTCGTTATTCGTAGCTCCACTGGACCAATTGCGAGTGTTGATCCCAGCAATCCAAGCTGAGGATGCTCCGTCGGCGGGCACCGAGGGGCCTTGGTAAGCAAGAATCGAATCGCCGGATGTTGCAAGTCCGCTGATTGAACCGGATACCAATCCTGCAGAAAGTTCGGTTCCTACTACGCGGAAGGCAGGGGCCGTTCCTCCATTGACATTGACAAAGTGAGTACCGGCACTCCATCCTGAACCGTTGTTGGCAAAGGTTAAGATGAGGGTGTTTTCGTTCGTTGCGAGTGTGGATGTCGAGTTGCTCCAACGGTTATCGGTGAATCGAATCTGCGAACCGTCGACAACGTCCTTCAATAATACGAATGAAAATATGTCCGGATCGTCGGATTGAATTCCGGTAAAGGCGATATCCCCGGCGGTCAACGTGGTAACGGGGTTGACCGTGATGGTGGTGTCGTCCAAGACAGGTGGCACGAGAGCATTGTTCGATGCGTCAAGGATTGATGCTCCTTCGGGGATCCGAAGTTGCAGTGTTCCGGCGGAGGTTGGAGTAACAACAACGGTAATCACACCAGGGGTTGGTTCCAAGATCGTACCGACCGAGATGCTTGCGGTGCCCGCGTTATCGAAGTCCGTAGGATTGACGCTAGCGAGCAACAGGTCTTCGCTGAAGGTGATCGTGTAGGTCACTCGGAAGTTCGCATTGATCGCCGCGCCGCTGCGATCGTCTTCGATCGATACTACTGTCGGAGGCGTAATGTCTGGATCGGTGACGGTAAGAGTATCGTTGTCCTGGACAGGTACTGCTAACAAGTTGCCTGCGGTGTCGAGGATCTCTGATCCTTGTGGAATTCTAAGAACAATCGTTCCCGCTGTCGTGGGAGTCACTTGGACCGTAAACACACCCGGAGACGTTTCCGCGATTGCCCCAATGGTTACTGCGGAGGTTCCAGCATTATCGAAGTCCGCACTTGTTACGCTGGTCTCGTCAATATCTTCGCTAAACACCACCGTGTACGTAAGTGTGGTGTTCGTAACGACGGAATTATCCGCGTCGCCATCATCGATGGAAACAACCGTAGGAGGGACACTGTCTGGCAACGTTGTGAAATTCCACAGGTCTTTGTTGGCAATCCCTGTGAAGAAGTTATTCGATGCGTCCGCGAAAGCAGTTGCTGGAATCTCAACGTAGTAGCCAACGTTGTGGGCGAAGTCCGACGAAGGATTGATAGTCACTTGTGTTCCAGAGACGACCACAAGTCCAGATGCGACGTCGATGGTATGAACGATCGAATCGTCAAATGTTCGCTTGACGAGAATATTTCCTGTACCTTTGACGACGTTTTCATTGAAATTGACCACCAAGTCGGAGTTCAGTGCAACATCGGCTGAATTATCCGCAGGGGAAAGGCTTGAAATCGATGGAGGGGTCGTGTCCCCTAAGGAAACCGTTTCGAAATTCCAAGTCGTTGCGTTGGAGATTCCAGCGAAGAAGTTCCCCGCAACGTCACGTACGGCGGTCGATGGGATTTGTACGTAGTAACCAAGAGCATTTTCTAGGTCGCTCGGGGGATCGATCGTGAGGGATGCCCCAGATACCGAGACTTGAGCTCCCGTGACATCGATCTCGAAAGCGGTAGTGTTGTCGCTGACTCGTTTGATGAGTATGTTGCCGGTACCCTTGGCGATTGTTTCATTAAAGGTGGCGACCAAATTCGTTCCGATCGCCACGCCGGTTGCTTCATCGGCGGGAGTCAGAGAAGAGATGGTAGGGGCAGTAGTATCGGGTGAGACGGGAGAGAAGTCGGTTCCGCGGAAAGCGAAGTTAGCACCGGCGGTAGCTAATAGGGTTGCGGAAGTCGGAGTCGTTCCTGTGTCAACAATCGAAATCAATCTGTTATTGGAGGTTTCCGAGGAAGTGGTTGCATATAGT
>CAIJIZ010000796.1 GCA_903820735.1 uncultured Pirellula sp. | reverse complement strand
CGCTGCAACGGCCAACTCTACAAGGGAGAGCGAACCCACATCGGATGGACAGCCAAAGAGGTTGTGCTGCCGACGATCGAGGGTAGCCCAGCATCCGGGGCGATCATTAAGGTCGCCGGCATTACCGGTCGGATCCGAGGGATGAAATACAAACGGGCCGATGGTAAGTCAGCTCGGCCAACACTGGTGGTGATCGACGACCCTCAAACCGACGAATCCGCTCGATCGCTCTCTCAATGTGCCACGCGTGAAAGCATTCTCGCTGGGGCGATCCTCGGTCTAGCGGGCCCAGGCAAGAAGATCTCCGGGATTATGCCTTGCACGGTCATCAGGCCTGGAGACATGGCCGACAACATTCTCTCTCGCGATCGGCATCCCGAGTGGAACGGGGAACGTACGAAGATGGTCTATTCGTTCCCAACCAACGAGAAGCTCTGGCAACGCTACAGCGAAATCCGAGCCGAGAGCCTACGCAATCAAGGAGACATCGAGCTAGCCACTGCATTCTACGCTGACAATCGCGACGAGATGGATGAGGGAGCTAGGATCGCTTGGCCAGAGCGATTCAACTACGACGAGCGGTCGGCGATCCAGCATGCGATGAATCTCAAGCTACAAGATGAAGCGGCTTTCTTTGCCGAATACCAAAACGAACCCTTGCCAGAGATCGATGCCAGTGAAGATGAACTCACAGCGGATCAAATCTCCAGCAAGTTCAACCGCATGCAGCGCGGCGAGATCCCCATCGGTGCAAATCACTTGACGATGTTCGTCGACGTTCAAGCAAACTTGCTGTTTTATGTGGTCGCCGCTTGGGAATCAGACTTCACTGGTTACATCGTCGATTATGGGGCTTACCCAGATCAGCAGCGGCCGTACTTCACTCTTCGTGATGCACGAAGCACTTTGGCATCGACTTCGAATTCCGTTGGGCTCGAAGGGTCCATCTACGCAGGCCTCGAGGTCCTAATCAATAAACAACTCTCGCGTGAGTGGCAACGCGATGACGGAGCAGCACTGCGCATCGATCGCTGTCTGATCGATGCCAACTGGGGTCTGTCGACCGATGTGATTTATCAATTCTCACGCCAATCGCTCCATGCTGGGATTGTGATGCCAAGCCACGGTCGGTTCGTGGGTGCGTCGAGTCAACCATTCTCGGAATACAAGCGTCGACCTGGGGATCGCGTCGGGCACAACTGGCGTGTTCCCAATGTCCATGGCAAACGCGCCGTTCGGCACGTTGTCTACGACACGAACTACTGGAAGTCATTTCTGTACGGACGACTGTCGGTCCCCTTGGGAGATCGAGGCTGTCTGTCGCTCTTTGGCGACTCACCCGAAATGCATCGGCTATTTGCCGAACATCTCACTGCGGAGTATCGAGTCAAGACCGAAGGGCGAGGTCGCAGCGTCGATGAATGGAAGTCGCGTCCGGAGCGGGGAGACAACCACTGGCTCGATTGCATCGTCGGTTGTGCGGTCGCAGCCTCGATGCAAGGTGCGGCGCTACCCCAACCACAAATCAGGAAAACGAAGATGTCCAAGACGAGGAAGTCCCCGCCGATGACGCTTAAGCCCCAGCAAAACCAAAGCCAATTGAGCATTTCCGCAACGGCGGTCTTCGACATCGATGCGGCAGCCGACGGTTCGTCCGCGGCGGCGCTCCCGAAGTTTCGCATGGTCGCCTACACCGGTGGCCCGATGCGTCTGGGTGGCTGGCCTTACCCAACTTTCGTTCAAACTCACTTCCGGTTAGCTTTTTGCCCATGCTGTGCTTCAATGAAGCTTGCTAGACGATCAAAGCAAATCGGTTCAAGTTCATAGAACCGATCATCTATTGCCGCTTTCGCGTGCGTAATCGATTCGTCAATGTCATCGTCAAGTGACTGCAACTCTGCAATCATGCTTGCAACCTCAGCTACTCCAATTCTTTGAAAAGCTTGAATAGAGCTTCGGTATCCAGGATCACCTTCAATTTCGTCCTCAACCATTTGGCTTAGACCCATGTTGACTCCAATCCCAAGGATGCGAGTAACTAGTACAACGGTCAAATCAAATTCATCGAGAAGCGACAGATCAAGAACACGGTCCGTATCTCCGTAGATGCCTCGTAATGTATCAAGACACAGTTCCATCGACGATTTCATGATCGACTCCTACTCGTTCGGATATAGACCACCAAAGTCACTTATCCATTGTTCGTCTCCAGGATAGACTGGCGCGTCCATTTCCGGTTCCTCCGCCGCTTCTGCGTCAGGAATCCAATCGCCGGTAATCGTCAACTCGATCAATATCTTTCCTCCGCCAACAAACGGGATTGCATCAATACCACTGTTGATCGTTCCATTTACAGGCCCCTTGCAATAACCATCTACTCCCCAACCCGCGATCGCGAAGAAGACGCCGACACCAGGAATCGCTTTGGCCAACTTTCCGCCACCTTTTGCCGTTTTCACAATCTTTGCAGACTTTGCCGCTGCTTTTGCGGCAAGTTTCGCAGCATCAGCTGCCGCTTGAACTCCCTTGTTAAACTTCTTGATTACGCTGCCGGCGGGCAGGTTCTTGAGGTGGCTCACGAAATCCTTGGCTTGATCCGCAGACATCTTTTTTGGGTTTATTCCGTTCTTTTTAACAAATTCTTCAAACTCTTTGATCACCGCGCAATTGTATTCACTATGGTGGATACCACCGAACCAATCGTACTTATGGCTCTTGTAGAATTCATTGGTGATTCGTGCGTCCAAACTATCAAACACATCGAACGCAGCCTTCGGAACAAGGCGGCGGATTGGCCCCACAACAATGTGATGCCCCTTATGCAACCCGCTAGGGTCGGTGAAGTTCGTAGGACTATTGCCGACATATCTGTAAAGATTCGGATCACCTGCTTGAAATCCGATTGGGTCTTGGCTAAGCCAGCGACCGACGGTTGGATCGTACATGATTTACTCCTTGCGGTAGATTTGTTGTTAGAGGTTGAAAAGTTCTGCGAAGACCTTATCGTGTGTTGATTCGGCGGGTTTCGCGGACTCAGGAAAGCGGTTCTTGAGTATCCGCTTCAGACTTTGGATGGCGGCCGAACGGAAGCGCTGAGCATCAGGTCCGGCAAGTTGCGAAGTTGAATCGGTCTCGAACGCTTCGAGTGCAGCGAACATCGCCAAAGAGGGAACGCCACCAAGTAGATAGAAGAGTTGGCGAGTGTAATGAGTCAAGGCGTGATGGATCGAAAATTGCTGGATATGCGGAGCAAGTCGGTCTGCTAAGAAATTTGCTTCCAACGCTTCATCGAAGCGAAATTGCTCTTGCAGGCAATTGGACCGTTGATCGGCGAAGTGGGCAAACAGTTCTCGATGGCTGAGTCGCCTGAGAAAACCATTTACTTGTTCATCGCGTGCGGTTACTGGTCGCCGAAAGTTTCGATAGTAATCGTGTGAACGTTTTTCAAATCCGTTACCCGCGGCTTCTAAGCAGAAGCTATTCGGACCTTCGCCCCATACGCAATAGAAGTGTTCCCAAGTCGATGCAACCGCAATAGGGTAACCAACACGTTGGCCAAGAGCGGCGTAAAGGACTGGTAACGTTACGCATGTTCCGCCATGCCCGGTAAGTACACCGGTCAAAAACAGATTACGAGAGTCAATTGCGTTGTATTCTCCTTCGGCAAACTCCATGTTATAATGAACACGCAAGGCAGTCTGGACGAACTGAACCATCGCAATTGCTTGATACATCTCGTGCGAGTTCTCAAACGATTCCGGTTCGCTTTCGAAAAGTCGATAGTTGTTGTTGGTATAGTCGACCAACTGCGTCGACCACTCGCCAATCAAACCAAGGCAATCGCGATAAAGGTGGTCGATGTTTTCAATGAGACCGAGCGAACAGCGGAGATCTACTTCGGCAATATCGTGAGCATCGACAACTTCGTCCGACGACGAAATGAAGCCAGCGAACCACTGGCCCCATTCTGACAGCTTGGATTGATATTCCTGCACGACACCTGCTCCTTCGAAAAATACGATCGATTGATTATCCAGAATCCGAAAGCCAAAAGCAACTAGAGGTGGGGGAATCCGCGCATCGTTTGGTATTCATCGCAAGCTCTACCAAACCCAAAACCATCATCAGGTAGCCAACCACTTTGGTCTTGTTCAGCGTTCCGCCAAAGGCTCGAAACTCGATTCGATTCTTACCGCGGGCCAGGTGGGTCAGGTTCAGCAGGTGGTAGCGATCCGATTCGTTGGCTCTTAGCGTTGTCTTTGTTGCCGTACTGCTTGATTCGCTTCGCGTACATCATCTGCTCGCGCTTCCGGGTTCCGGTCGAAGCGTAGATCGCTCGTTCGTGGTTTCCAACCAAGGAAATCAATCTGGCCAAGGCGGCTGCGTCTCCGTGCCAGCTAATGGTTACGTGGAGGCCACAGCTAGAATTGACTCGGCCTCCGCGAGCGTTGATTTGGTCGATCGCGTTCTCGATCTGGCGTACGCCTTCAATCCCTTGAGCTTGGGGCTTACGAATTCGCATCCCTTGCGGTTGGGGGTTTCTGGTTTGATGCTCGCGTCGCGTTCTGCTCGCCATCCGGTGGGGAGAGAGAGTGTGTATATATAACTATTTCTTTGCGTGATACCGTGAAAGAAGAAAGAAGTTTTGGCCAACAAATTTACTGGTCTTTTTGAAACTTCTTTCTCTTTTTTCACCTCATTTTAGCCGCTGAGCGAGTCCAACTCCGTTCCCCGTTTGATGGTGGTTTTGAGGGATGCCTTTCACCTATAAATCGATGCCATCGTGCTCGGACGCGAGTTGGCTCGATGGAACATCTCAGGAAAGGTCAGTCTTCGAAAACCAGTATCGTACGTCGTGGGGAATTGGGACGCAGAAATCTGTGATGCAAGATCGCGCCTGCTCTCGCCCAGTTTCATTTTGGAACTTGCGGATTTTTGATTGTCGATTCGCGACACGGCTTGTTTGATCGCTTAGACTGTAGGGCCATGGTCACCAGCATCAATCCAATCATACAGCATTACACACCTCGCGGGCACTCCCGCGTCGGAGACCGGAGTGCGTACGTGACGTTGGAACCGGACGCATACCTGGATTCGACCACCTCGGCAACGCAGTTGGCTACCCCCACCAACCAGCTCAGCGCGATCGACTATGCTAACATTCCCGATCAGAGCTTTACCTATGACCTGAACGGCAACCGGACAGGCTCTGGAAACGTCACGGGCGCGGACAATCGCCTGACATCGAATGCGACGTGGGATTTTGTGTACGACGCCAACGGGAACATGACCCGTCGGACACTCAAATCGGACAATTCGTACATCGAGTACACCTATGACCATCGAGACCGATTGACGGACGTTCGTTACAGGACCTCGGCTGGCACACTGACCAAAAGGGTGCATTTCGGCTACGACACCCTCAACCGCCGCTATCTGCAAACCGTGGAAAACGGATCGGGCACAATTCTGTCGACGGTCTATTACGTCAACCAAGGGTTTCGCAAAGATCGAGGCGATGCCGGTGATGAGATCGCGTTGCGATTGGATGGCACTGGGGCAGTCATCAGCCGCTACCTGCACGGTTCATTGGTGGACGAAGTCCTAGCGGAGGAGAACATCGGCTCGGGTGGCGCACGCGATGTGCTGTGGGCGATGACGGACCATCAAGGCTCGGTGCGTGATCTAGCACGTGTGACAGCGGGCACAGCCTCCGTCGTCAATCACATTGTCTACGATGCCTTCGGCAAAACGGTTTCGGAAACGGATGCTGCGATCGCGCACCTGTATGGCTACACGGGCAGGGAACTCGACAAGGAAACAGGCTTGCAGTACACGCGTACGCGTTATCTCGACCTAGTTCTTGCCCGCTTCATCAGCCAAGACCCGAAGAGTTTTGCGGCTGGGGATACGAATCTGTATCGCTATGTTGGCAACCATCCTAGCTACGCGAGCGATCCTAGTGGGTTGGAGGTGAAGGATGGATACACAATCACCAGAGTCGGACATCATATCATTCCGGCTGAGCTATGGAAACTCTTCGGTTTCGATCCTGCGGTCGCCCTCATCTTTGACCGAGACGATAATCGCGTTGGCAAAGAATTTGCAGGTGATAGTGATAAAAGGCACAACCGCTTGGGTCACGGAGAAACAGGATACACGGGACACGTCAAAGCGGAGCTTAACAGTGAGCTCGATAAGTTCATGAAGCGGAACAAAATCACTGATGGAAAGCTTTCAATACAACAGCAAGAACGGTTCGCTGAGGATTTTGCCAATCACTTGAAACACCACACGAAGAATGAGTATATCCGTGGTTTCAACGAATCTATCACGGATGGAGGACGACGAAGATTGAAAGAGTGGCTTGATACGACTGGAAACAGCCTTCCCAAGCCTGCTACGATTACGCGGCTCGTATCAATCAAAGGCGTTGCAAGTCTGTCGATCGCAAAATTCGCTGGGAAAGCGATCGTGCAAAAAGGAGTTCGTCTCGTCCTCGCTCCCGCGTTCGCGTACTGGGCCTATAACGAAGCCCGAGCGAATGGAGCGTCGCACATCGATGCAGCAGGACTTGCTGCCGTTGAACAGATTCTTCCTCCGGGGATCAGCAAGGCCGAATTGGACGCGATGGAAAAGCGATATCGCGAAGCTGTTGAGACAGCGGCACGCGCAGGCCGAGGCGTCGGAAATCCAGAAGATTTTGCGGGAACGATCCTCGGCCCTGGATTCATAGCAGGACGTAAGCAACTCTTTGAGTTATACCGCGAGCTAAAGGTTGTGGATGACATGGGCAACAACATTGGGGGGACACGAAATTCATGGGATCGACCAGAATAGATGATCCAACTAGACTTCTGTTTAAGTATTGCGACTCAGGCGGTTTGCGGGGGCTGGTAAACGGCAAGGGAGACATTATCGTCGAGGCAAAACATGCGTTTGCAATGGGTGGAGTTGAGTATGGCTATTTAGTCGACGATCGATGGATGTCCATCGTCGATTGGAATGGGAGTGAGGTGCGACGGGTCGAAGGGTATGTCAGCTACTCGGCTGTGTCTGAAGGATTTCTTAGCATAGAATCTGAGCGGCTGAAAGGCTATCTGTCCTTGCTAGAGACACAACCTGACATACCGGTGCGATTTAAGGGCCGACGTGATTTCCACGGTGGATTTGCGGCCGTAATGGTCTGCGACAAAGAAAAGAATTACTGGGGGCTCATCGGCACCAATGGAGAATACGTTGTAGAGCCTGAATTCATGGAATTGCTCGATTTCACGGATGGGTCAAACGTTGCTCCGGTGGCGACATGGGGTCGTAGGAAAGAACCGCACGATCGATCCAAATGGGGTTTAGTCGATAAACTTGGAAAGGTTGTAGTCCCACCTGTTTGGCCTGGTGTGCGTGAAACATTCCACGAAGGTGGAATGGTCGTTGTCATGGACGATGGGCGTACGTCATTCGACGGAATCGTCGATGAGCAGGGGCACTGGAGGCTTGCGCCTGTATGGCCGAGTCTTTCAGAGCGTATCTACGAAGGGACGATCGGTGCGAAAAAGTCAAATGTCTGGGGTGTGATCGATCTGGATGGGAACTGGGTGATCGAACCGAAGTTTGCATACTGCAGTGGCATTCATTTCGGGGTCGCCCGTGTGGCAATGCTCGGAGACAACGGCTTTCATAAATATGGGGTTGTCGACAAGTCAGGCGATTGGATCGTTAAACCCATTTACGATGACATGGATGATTTTCAGTTTGGCTTTGCGAGAGTGGAGGTCTATGACCCGAAGCTAGAATCTTCAACAGATGGCGTGATTGATACCAATGGCAACGAGATAGTATCACCGTGGTTAAGGAGTCGCTAAACAATTACTGTCCGTATTGGGATTGATTCGGGATACGAAATTTTGCGATGATGACGTGCATGCCGGATGCTTTACTCCGAGCCACAACATTCGGCATTTTTGCGTACGAGAACTCGGCAAGCCGCGGCGCGGCTAGTGAGTAGAGTCGAGAAAGTGGAAAGTAGAGGGGATCCGCATTGGATAGCGCTGACGCGAATGGGATAAACTTTGCTCCGAGTCACGACATTGTGCACTTTTGCGTTCGAGAACTCGGCACTAGCAGCGACGCTTATCCTGTCTTCGCACTCCGACGGTTCAGCGAGCAGGTGTTGACGGTTCGATCACTGATTTGCTCCTCTTGTGATGCTCGATTCCGTGCTCCGAGTCACAACATTCGGCACTTTTGTGTGCGAGAACTCGGCGCTATGAGCAAGATTAATTCTGCACTCTCGATTCGAGTCAGCAAGGAACTGGGATCGATACTTCGATGGCTGATTTACTCGTTACTTCATGCTCCACTCTTGTCTGATCTGACCGCAGAAATGGCCATTTTGCGGCCAGTTCGCGGACGTGGAGACAGTTGCAGTCAGTACGCGCCCGAGGAGCAACGCAAAATGTTTGACGGCGGACCGGCATGCATGCTACATTCCTATCTGCGGCAACTCCATCTTCCAATCCGTCCCCAGGAAATCTGCTGTGTTCGATTCGACGATTGGCCGCTGGCAGACGAAAGACCCGAAGAGCTTTG
>CAIJIZ010000795.1 GCA_903820735.1 uncultured Pirellula sp. | reverse complement strand
TCATGCCGAGTAATTCATGCCGAACAATTCACGCCGAATTCGCTACGCTGAATGCTTAACGACGGTTCGGGTTAGAGGCGGTTGGGCTTATTGGTTGTTTGGATTAACGGCGGTTTGGACTAACGACGGTTCGGATTAACGCAGGAACAGCAGAGCTACGTTGACGTAGATGAGGATACCTAGCAGGTCGCTGAGGCCCGCGACGAACTGGTTGCTCATCATGGCGGGGTCAAGCCCCATGCGTTTGAAAAGAAGGGGGAGCATGCTGCCCATGCATGTCCCGCACAGGACGACACAGAGGATAGTCAAGGGGATGATAAGAGCAGCAAAAGGGGTTGGTGCAAGGATCAGTGCGCAGAGGTAGCCCATGGTTCCCATGGTTCCACCGAGAATCAAACCCATGATGATTTCGCGGCGAACGATGATCCACCAATCGCTCAATTCGATATCTTTGGTTGCGAGGGCTGAGATGATCAGGGTCGAAGATTGGCTTCCGGAGTTTCCACCGCTGCTGATGACCAATGGAATAAACAGAACGAGCCAGCCGTACGTGTTGAGCCAATCTTGATAAAGTTGCAGTGCAAAGGCGGTCGAGAGGGCAGCGAAAAAAAGGATCAGTAGCCAGAACCCACGTTTCCAAGAGAGGGTCAGGATCGGCGTGCGTATATACGAATCGTTCAATGGTTCGACAGCGACGATGCGTTGTACATCTTCGGCCGCTTCTTCTCGCACCACGTCGATCACGTCGTCATGGGTGATGATCCCCATCATGTGGTTGTGCTCATCGACCACCGGTACGGCGAGGATGTTGTAGAAAGCCACTTTCTGAGCGACGGATTCTTGGTCGTCGTGGACTTTGACGCAAACAACGTCGCGTTTCATCAGATCGGCAAGCTTAGTGTCGGGTCGGCCAATGGCCGAGATCAGAATCCGACCGCTGACTACACCTCGCAAGTGATTGGTGTCGTCAACGACATAGATGTAGTAGATGGTCTCAAGCCGTTCGGCTTGCCGACTGAGGGCTTCGAGCGCTTGGCGAACCGTCAGGGTCTCAGAGAGGCAAGCGACCTCGGTGGTCATCAGTGCCCCGGCGGTACCTTCGGGAAAGGTTTGCAAGCGACGGATGTCGCGTCGGTCGGGAGCGGGTACGAGTGCGAGAACGGAGTCTACTCTGGACTCCGGTAGTTTTCTCAGAAGATCCACCGCATCGTCGGCGGGTAGTTGCGTGACGAGCACGGCAACTTGTTTCTCGTCTTGGGTAGCCAAAATCTCGACTTGGCGATCCCAATCAAAGTACTGAAAGATTTCAGCTTGTAAGGTTGGTTGAGCGTGTTGTAGGACGCGCCAAGTCTCCTCCACATCGAGTCCTTCCATGAACTCCGCGGTACGCGCGGGGTGCAGCGCAGTACAGAACTCGCGGAGTTCGTCGGTACGATCCTCCGCGAGCATTTCTCGCAGTTCAGGAAGAAATAATGTGGTCATCGATAAAACGAATCCGTTCGCTTAGATGGACAAATTGAAATCACCGGTCAGATCGCGCCAAACCGAATGGATATGGTTCGCGGTCGTGCCTTGTGGATCGGTTTGGAAGTTGCACAGTTCGGCGATAAAGGTCGGGCCTTGGATCCGGATAAAGTGTTGTTCTTTAGGATCGGTTCCACCAGCCCACCCGAAATGGATTTTTCCACCATTGTTTTGCTCGATGAGCTTGAGTCGGTCTTGCGCTACGACTTTTGGCATGGTCGAAAAGTAAGCGTCGAGAATTGCTCGCAGTTTCTTCTGTTGGTCAGCATTGAGTTCGCTTGAGACGATCCCAACGGCCGCTGCCGGTTTAGGCTGTGGCTCCCCTGGCCATTGAATATCCTCTGGGCAATCGCTCTGGAAGATCGCTTTGGCTTGCTGATCCTTCGAGAGGGATCCTAGTAACTCGTAAGCAGCTTGCTCTTCCGGAAGTAGCAAGCGGGTGCCTGCCGTGTACTTCTTTTTGTCCCCGGACTGCAGCGGGTCTGGCGTTTCAAAATCACGCAACAGTTTAGCTGGGTTGACCCCAAAGAATTGAGGAGTCGAATCGACGATGCGATCTCCTTCATAGGTCATGTTCACCGACAAGTGGTGACCTTCGATACTAACACCCCAAGGTGCGTTGGGCTCGGGATTTCCATAGATCGAAAAATAGAACTTACGGTAGTCGCGACGCTTCGCTTGCGCGGGGCCTTCAAGCTCCAGCAGGATCGCTTCGTAAGCCATGATGTCGACGGCGCGGCGAAAACCTGATTCGCTCAGTAGTGAAGCCATCAGACCCATCGCAGCGGTTCGTTGCTGGTCGTTCATTTCGCGAAGCGGTAAGCCTTTGCGGGATTCCATCGGAATGAAATGCCAAGCGGAGCGTTTGCCGTCGTTGTACTCGATCTGTGCCAAGCCGCGTTGCTCAGCAGAGAGGCTTGCTAGAAATCCTTGTGCGGTCTGCCTTGCGGTCTCCTCTGGACGCATCGCCCAGAGGTTCTGCGAAGAAAGATTCAGCAAGCTTGAGCCGGCAGCACAAGCGGCCGCCGATCGGATCAGAAATTCGCGTCGTGCACGCAGTGCAGCAGAAGCTCGGTTATCAGTTGTTCTTTGATGGTTGTTCAGGAGGTTCATAAAAAACTCGTCAGGGAGGAAGGAAAAGGAAAGGAATGGGAAGGAAAGGTAGGAGGCTTGTGCCGTTTGAATTATCGGCCAATTATGGACCAATCGGAAGTGAAACCAAAGCCCAACGCCCAAGCAATGCAATCGAATTCAGAAAACGCTCGCGAATATTCTTCGCGAGCAGTATTCTACTCGGGCTCGGCCAGATTGGCTTAGGCCCGGCGGCCCAATCGGCCTATGGTACCGATCGGCTTGAGCTCGAACCGATCGGTACTTGCTACCGCCACTTAGCGGAAACTTTACATTTGGGTTTCGAATCCACGGCGAACATCGCGTGCGAGCATCTGGTCTGCTTGCGAATCCCCCACAATCCGCTCGGCGGCGGGATCCCACTGAAGCTTGCGGTTTAGTCTCGCTGCGATTCCGGCGAGGTGGCAGGTCGAGAGTGCTCGGTGGTGGCTATGAACATCGGAGATCGGTTCGACGCGATCTCGAGCAGCTTCGAAAAAGTTCCTGAAATGATCTACCAAAGGTCGATTCTTATAAGCTGCCTGCATTGCATCTTCGGGAAGTGGGTTGGATTTTAGATCCTCCACAGGTTTGCCGCTGATACGTCCACGATTGACGAAAAGGCGGCCTTCGGTCCCTTCGAAGAGAATCCCGTTATCTCCGTCGTGCCGAATCTCAATCTCGACATCGTCATCGAATTTTGCTCGGATTAAAAACTCCGTTGCTGTATTGTAACGGGATGGGTCGACGGGATAGCCATCCTTGAATTCAACAGGGTGTTTAATCAACTCGGGGATAATCTGCACCGGGCCGGTTTCGGTTTTGCGAAGGCCCCATGTTGCGATATCGACATGGTGAGCCCCCCAGTCGGTCAACTTGCCACCCGAATACTCGTACCACCAGCGGAATTCGTAATGGCATCGCGACCAACTCTTCGTCTCGCCGTTGTCTCCAGCGAGGAATCGAAATGGAGCAGCCTTTACCGGCCCTTGCCAAAGATCCCAATCGAGTTCCTGCGGTGGTGTCGCGATCGGAATCTCCGGGCTCGTCGGAGCCCCACCGATATGACAAGTCGCCTTCAGGAGCTTGCCAATCCGACCGCCATGCAGAATCGCAATGGCTTGAATGAACTGCTTCTCACTTCGTTGCTGCGTTCCAATTTGGACAATCCGTCCCGTTTTTTTAGCCACATCGCACATCGCGCGTCCTTCGGGAATCGTCAAAGTCATGGGCTTTTCACAGTAAACATCCTTCCCAGCTAGCATCGCTTCAATCGCCATTTTCGCGTGCCAATGATCCGGCGTAGAAATGTGGACCATATCGATCTTCGGATCGTCGAGAATGGCTCGGTAATCGTGATGGCTCGACGGTTCGATTCCCGTCCACTCCTTGACGATGCCAACGGCTCGCTCCCGGCGACTTCGATCCGCATCGCAGACCGCCACGTAGTCCCCGTATTTGCGAAAGTCTGGGGCTGACCCCCAAGGCCCGTTGATTCCCGTGGCTTTTTGACACCAGCGACTTCCTGTCCCAACGGCGGCGACCCTCGGCCGATCGTTCGCTTGTACGAACCCGAAAGCCCGCTGAGCCCGCGATGCGATCCAGGCCGCCGAGCCAAAACCAAGGGAAGAGACCAGGAAATTACGACGGCTGCGATGTTCAGACGATGTTGCTAGCATACAAAGATTCCAGTTTGGTAGTTATGAGGAAGTTTGAAGTCACACAGGTGAATGGATTGTGGGAATTATTCGAGAAAAACAGCAGTACGATTGGGCGAGATGTTCCTATAGTCTATCTCCTGGAAGTCCGCTGCGATCTATGATAAAACCCTTTCTTTCGTAGAAGGTCATTTCCTTATCGAACCAGGAACCGACCCGGTCTTGACCTGTTCCTTTTAAGAATCAGAAACTAGCGAAGCATGAGTGATACCACGACCAAGTCCCATGGCAGCAATGGGGTCGAGAACTGCGTGATTATCGGAAGTGGACCGGCCGGTTGGTCGGCTGCAATTTATGCCGCACGAGCCAATTTGCGTCCGTTGTTATTTGAAGGGGCGATGACCGAAGAAAACCGGATTATGGGCCGGTTCCCCATGGGTCAGCTTGCACAAACCACCGAAGTCGAGAACTACGCTGGCTTTCCATCGGGCAAGCTCAAGGAATTCCTCGACTCGGCAATCGATCCATCGCGTCAATACATGTTTCCCCCTGTGGAGGAACATGCCCACGCGGTGACTGGTCCGGAGTTGATGGAGTTGATGCGTCAGCAAGCGACGAATTTTGGAACGCGAGTGATCACCGACGACATTGTCAGCGTCGATTTCTCGAAACGACCTTTTGTATTGAACTCGAGTGAAAACGGCACGATTCAAGCTCATACTGTGATCATCGCCACCGGTGCGAGCGCAAATTACTTGGGACTACCGAGCGAAGAGAAGTTTCGCAACCGTGGCGTCAGCGCTTGCGCTGTTTGCGATGGTGCTCTGCCCCGATTCCGAAACAAACAACTCGTGGTCGTCGGCGGTGGGGACTCAGCCGTTGAAGAAGCTAGTTACTTGACCAAGTATGCATCGAAGGTCTACATGCTGTTGCGTCGCGGTGAGATGCGCGCAAGCAAGATCATGCAAGAGCGAGCGTTTTCGAATCCGAAAATTGAGCTGGTCAAGTTTTCAGTAGTCGATGAAGTCTTGGGCGATGACGTTGATCCACGTATCGGCGTGACCGGTGTTCGGGTTCGCAATGTCGAAACGAATCAAACCACGGATTTGGAAGCCACGGGAATGTTTTTGGCGATCGGCCATACGCCTAATACCAAGTTCCTTGGCGGCCAAGTCAAAACCCACGAAAACGGTTACATCGCTTGGCAGCAAGCATACCGGACTATCACCAGTGTCGAAGGTGTTTTTGCCGCTGGGGACGTCGCGGATGACTACTATCGACAAGCTATCACTTCGGCTGGGACCGGTTGCATGGCCGCACTCGACGCCGAGCGTTATTTGGCATCGGCTGGTATCCACTAAGATGCGGCCCGTTTAAGTTAAGTCCCTTGAAAGATCAAAAGTCTTTCGATCAAAGTCGGCTCGACACTCAGTGTCGATTCAAAGGAATCGATCTGCTTGGATGAGGGAGGGGCTGCATGGCTGTGGGGTTCGTAGTAAAGGTGAATGAACGTGATCAAGAAACGGACGCCGAAAGCATCCTCGACGGAGCCAGCGAAGGCCCATAGCCCTAGCGAATTAGCTTCCCTGCCGATTGTTGTTCGCGGAGCCCGCGAGCACAATCTGCGCGACATCGATCTCGAATTGCCCCGCAATCAATTGATCTGCTTCACAGGGGTCAGCGGTAGCGGAAAAAGCTCGTTAGCCTTCGATACCCTTTTCGCTGAAGGTCAGCGACGCTATCTCGAAAGCTTGTCGAACTACGCTAGGCAGTTCGTCGGTCAGATGCCCAAGCCTGATGTGGATTATCTCTCCGGGCTTGCACCCGCCATCTCGATCAGCCAGAAATCGACCGGGTTTAATCCTCGCTCGACGGTCGGTACGATCACGGAACTCAATGACTTCCTGCGTGTGTTCTTCGCTCGTTGCGGAACTGCCTTCTGCCCGACTTGCGAAATTCCGATCAGTCGCCAGTCTCCCGAGCAGATGGTGGAGTTGATCGAAGCACTACCGGCAAATAC
>CAIJIZ010000794.1 GCA_903820735.1 uncultured Pirellula sp. | reverse complement strand
TGCCACATAACAGAAAGCACCGGTCGGGTCGGTTCGAAGTGCCGACGCTGGAATCACCACGGTATCGAGAGCTTCTCCGACCTCAGCCACCACGCGAACCGAATCGTTGACGTGGAGCGAGTCAGGAGGTGATTGGATTTTCGCTCGTGCCAACAAAGAACGGGTCGTTCGATCGGATTGAGAATCCAGAGCGATGATTTGAGCATCGGACTTAATGCTGAGGTGTTCGACCGAAATCGATTCTCCAACTTTCAGCAAGCCGGCGATGTGTTGGGGCATCATGAAATCGACATAAACGAAATCGTCGATCCCTTGCAACATCGTGATCAGTGAGCCTTCGGCCAAGTACTGACCGGGTTGCACATCGAAGACTCCGGCGCGAGCTCGGAACGGAGCGACCAATACTTTGCGCCGGATCACGGCCTGCATCCTCGCAACTTCGGCTCGTGCCTGCGCTAACTGCGCTTGGGTCTGATCGAGATCAAGTTCGCTGAGAGCTTGGACTTCCATCGCCTTCTTAATCCGCTGATACGTTGAGGTAGCAATTTTCTCGGCAGCTTGCGCGCTCTCGAGCATCGCTTGCTCTACATCGGTATCGAGTTCGATCAAGATATCGCCGGGTTGAACAATTTGTCCTGATTGAAAATGGACTGCTTTGACCGTTCCGACCGTCTCGGTTTTCAATTGCAGCAATCGAGAAGCCACTACCGTGCCGACCGCAGTAGTGCTACGACGCAACCGCACCGTCTGCGGTTGACTGAAAACCACCGGGGTTGGATGAGCCTCTTGCGTCGCTACGGGAGCGTTCATCGCGAGGAACTTGGTATAAGCGATCATTCCCCCGACGGCGGCCAAGCCGAGGAGAAGTACTAACGAACCGAAAAATGTTTTCATGCTGAGTTTGGTTATTGGAGAATGGATCGCCGACGCTTGTTGTGGCGAAGCCACCATGCAGGGTAGCCGATAGAGAGGGAAATGATCAAGCCGAGGCTGGAGGGTTCAGGCACACCAGTGGCAGATTGGATAAAGTCTTTGAAACTCGAAACGCGCGTAAAGCCGCTTACGGCTCCATAACCGAACGGCAACGTGTTGCCAGTTCCAGTCCAATCGCGCTGCGAAGCGACGAAGGAGTTTACACCGGCGAGATACCAAGTTCCGTTTTCTTGGAGAAACACACCCCCGCCACTATCACCGATGGCAAGATGGTACTCCAAGTCCGTTGCGTTACGAGAGCCGAGCGTATTGAAACTTCCGGCGGGGTCACGCGACGCGAGCGCATCGAAATCGCTCAGTAAAACAGCATTCTGTGCGCCGATTTGTCCCCCCGGGCCGTTACTAAAACTCATCACTTCATCCGCGATGTTCGTACCACCGCGCAAAGTTCCCGGATTGGACGATTGACCAGTCGATCCAACACCAGTCTCCCCAAATCCGGTGATTGAGACCATCGCACCGAGCTCACCGTTCCCGATGTAGAAAGGACTCGGAGCGATTCCAACCACGGGGGTACTAAGCCGCATGACGGCGATATCGTATCCATAGCCGACATTGCTACCGTTTGCCAAGAACTGTGGATGCTTGATCATTTCGGCTGCTGCGTACGTGTTGCCTCCGATTGTGAAGTTCCCGATTGCAACGTGACCTGCGGTTAACACCCAATTCGGCGCGATCAGTGTTCCCGATGCGGTACCAATTCGTCCAACGGAAGCAAATCGGCTTCCGTAATTGGTATAAAGCGAATCGCTGACTTCGTCCAAAATCATTCCCGCTTGAGTAGCGGCATTACTAAGCGTCTGGATGCTCCAAACGAACAACAGCAACAATGTAGCCAAGCGTACCATTGGGCACCTCTACGGGGAGCAATACAACCAAAGCGAAAGACATGCGAAAGAGACCATCGATATCAGCGCCGTCAAGTTCGACGAATTGGTTCGACGGAGTGGACATTTTTTACCCGTCGAACTCTCGCACTCAATACGAATTCCATTGTACTTAGAATACCTCCGCGTCTATAATTAAATCGCGGTGGAACAACCGCCACCCCGATACTCTTCCTAATTCCCCCCCTGACCTCGTTCCGATCACTCCGGCCTTTGATGCGTTGCGCAATGGTTTCCCCTTTAAGAAACCGCTGCAAGGGAATCCATCACTTGGCCCGCTCAAGGGAGCCGATCCGGACTCTGCTGAAACAATGACAGATCAAGGTAACGGTCACCCAAGACCGAAATGGAAAAACAACGAGATCCTCTCGATCGCAGAGGAACTTGCGCGCGGTTCGTCGGGTTTGCAGCCACCCCCTGAGCAGCCGCGCCCTATGCTGGATTTCCCAACGCTTCAGCGCATGTCGCGTGACGAACTGGTTGAAATCGCCCAACTCGAAGGAATTCCACAATACGGCGACCTGGCTTCCCCCGAGTTGATCTTCCAAGTGTTCCGAGCTCGGATGGCTTCCTCGGGCATCATGATGGGAGAGGGAACACTCGAAGTCCTCGCCGACGGCTTTGGATTTTTAAGGTCCACCACCCATCACTATGTCGCTTGCCCTGACGACATCTATGTGTCCCCATCTCAGATACGTCGCTTTGGACTTACCACCGGAATGGTCATCTCCGGTCAAATCCGCCCACCGAAAGAAAACGAACGATACTTCGCCCTCCTGAGGGTCGAAGCGATCAATCATCGCAATCCAGGCGAAGTCCGCAGCAGAAAACCTTTCGACTCTCTGACCCCATTGCATCCGAAGCAACGGATCGTGATGGAAACCACCGCCGATGAAACCTGCACCCGGATTATCGACCTTGTCACCCCGTTGGGCTTCGGTCAACGCGCCCTGATCGTATCACCCCCTCGAGCCGGAAAAACGCTGCTCATGCAGAAAATGGCCCGGGCCGTTCTTGCGAACTATCCGAACGCCTACGTCTTTATGCTCTTGGTCGACGAGAGGCCCGAGGAAGTCACCGACATGCAACGCGAAGTTCGCGGGCAAAAGTGCGAAGTCATCAGCAGCACCTTCGACGAACCCGCTTCACGACACATCCAAGTCAGCCAAATGGTCCTTGAAAAATCCAAACGACTCGTCGAAGACGGAGTCGATGTGGTTGTTTTCCTCGACTCCATCACCCGACTTGCCCGCGCCTGGAACGGCGAATGTGTCCAATCGGGAAAAACTCTCACCGGGGGCTTGGACGCAAACGCCATGCAAAAACCAAAATCCCTCTTCGGTGCGGCCCGTAAAGTCGAAGAAGGTGGCTCACTGACCATCATCGCCACCGCCCTCGTCGGCACCGGAAGCCGGATGGACGAAGTGATTTTCGAGGAGTTCAAAGGGACTGGCAACATGGAAATCGTCCTTGATCGCTCCCTCGTCGATCGCCGAATCTGGCCCGCAATCGATATATACCAGTCCGGAACCCGACGCGAAGAAGTCCTTTTAGACCCAGCGGAATATCAGAAAATCGTCCTGATGCGAAAAGCCCTTGCTGGCCAAAATTCCGCCGACGCAATGGAAGTCCTTGTCTCGAAACTCCAAAAAACTCGAAACAACGCCGAATTCCTCCTTAGCCTCCGCGCATAACGACGCAGAATCCTTCAGGGGTGGCTCCCCCATCCTCACTCTGAAATGCCGCACCCCAAAATACAGTTCTCTTGAAGAGATCCAACGCTATTCTTATGGCGTTATCCTGCCGGTTTTTTTATCATTTCCCTGGCAGGCCTAATCGAATAACTTTGCAAGACTCTGATTCGTCCCACCAAACTGCTGGCCGAATGCACTCGTTCACCATCCGCCTGCATTTCCCATTTCCGCATTCATTGCTTTTCCTTCATTTTCCATCCCGGACTCTTCTCGATGGCCCACTTCTTTCCTGCCCTGCAATCCCTGCGTTCCCGACTCCTCAATCGAAAAGGGACATCCAAGCCACGAGCGTCGAACTTGTCGAATCGCAAGCTGACTGTAGAGGTGCTCGAAGCCCGCAAAGTGTTTGCCGGGATGCTTATCAGCGAGATCCAAGAAGACCCGTTGTTCGGAAATCGCGATGCAGATCAGTACATCGAACTTCAAGGAATTCCGAACGCCACCGTTCCTGCCGGCACCTACTTCGCAGCCCTAGAAAGCTGGGGTGCTGTTCCTGGCGGCCCCGGGTATTTGCATAGCGTGATCGACCTGTCCAACCTCACCTTCGGCAGCAACGGGTTCTTGACCATCACCCAATTCGGTTCGCCCTACCAAGTCGATCCGGCATCGGCTCGATTAATGAGTACTTCGAATGCTTTTGCCGGTCTGCCAGACGGGCGTTGGAGCGATGCTTCAGCGATCTCTGATCGCCTAGCCCACGTCGGTGGTTCGTTGAGCTTTCTGTTGATCACCAGTGCGAGCAAACCGGTTCCCGGAACCGATTACGACTCGAACGATGACGGCACGCTCGATGGAACTGCGGCTTCATGGACCACCCACGACTCGGTTGCGATGCTTGGCTATACTCCGTCGCCAGGTTGGTCTTATGGTCGTATTTCTTTCTCGCACTTCACTACCGACCATCGTGTTGCTCCAGGCTCGGTGCTGGTCGTTCAAGAAAATGTTGGGTATGTAGCTCGTATCGGAAACTCAACCGGATACGCAGCTTCGGACTGGGTCGCCGGAACGACGATTCAAGACGAATTGAATGCAAACTCGAAATACCGGTTCACCTACGGTACCTTCGGTGACCCGAGACCGTTAGTCTATTCGGGTCGCGCAACGAATCACTTAGGTACTTATAACTTCGGGGGTGGATTCTCTGGTTTTGTGGGACTCGACATCGATCGCAATGGCCAGATCACAGGCTCAGATACACCGCAATCGGGCGTAACCCTTTTTGCAGATCGCAACGACAATGGCGTTCGAGATTTGACCACCATCAATGTCATTGCCTCGCAACAACCTTTGAATGTCGAGATTGCCAATGCGTTTCCAAACGCCACCTTGACCGTCGCGGATTCGAACAACAAGAACATCGGCTTCGCTGTTAAAACCGTCAACACATTCGACAATAACTTCGATACGATTCGGGTCTTCTCAAGCGAAGGGATTCCTTGGTACGACTCCACCGATCGACTAAAGGTGATGTTCTATCGCGAAGCCCAAGAGGTTTCGATCGAGGCCATCGCAGCGAGCTCTTCTACGGCATCTTTCGGCCGTATCTCTATCTTCGACAAGAACGATAATTTGCTCGCTACTAAAGTATCGAGACCTTTGATCGGCATGGACCGCGAAGTCATCGGATTGACCCGCCCAAACGCGGACATCAAGTACGCGATCATCTACACCGATGACACGATTGCAGGATCGAGTCCCTTCGGGCCGTTCGACAAACTGCGGTACTCGTATCCTGAATTCCAAACTACCACCGGTGCCAACGGAATCTTTACGATCGGAGAACTCCCTCCATCGATCCCAGTTCCCCCACCAGCCCCCAACACTCCTCCTGAACTCTATCGATTAACCGTTGCGAACTACCCAGGCAACCTCATTCCGCTTGCGTCGAACACCAACTATCCGCTGACGGTCAATCGCTTCGAAAACCTAACGAACATCACCCTCGGATACAAAACTAATCTCCTTCCTGATATTCAATCGACCCAGTTCAACATTCCTGAAAACCCACCGCTGAACACCGTCCTTGCAACCGTGCTTGCTACCGATCCAGACGAAGGGCAAACCCTCACGTACCGATTCTCAAGCAACCCAGGTCCGTTTAGTATCGATGTGCTTACTGGCCAAATCCGATACACCGGCAACGGAGCTTGGGACTACGAAACCACACGGGAGCTGAACGCCGAAGTCGAAGTCCGAGATTCGCTGTCGATTCCAGGTGTTACACGCAAGACAATCAAACTGGTCAACTTGGATCGCAACGAAGCCCCAAGCGTCGAGTCGTCCACCTTCACCATCGATGAGAACTCCCCTCCCTCAACCTTGGTCGGCTCAGTCGTTGCTTCTGATCCCGATGCAGGGGTCAACGGCCAATTGAGCTACTTTTTGGGAGCAACAGCCCCAGCAGGTGTCTTTACCATCGACGAATCTACCGGGCAACTGCGCGTCTTCGCTTCTGCGATGCTCGATTACGAAGCTCGCTTCTCGCTGACCGTACCAATTGTCGTGCGCGATAAAGCAACTCCATCGCTCTCGAGCACCGGCTCGGTCACCGTGCTGCTTCGCGATGTGAACGAAGCCCCGACCAATATAGGTTTCAATGACTTGACAAGCGTCTCTGAAACCACCCCTGTCTTTCAACCGCTAACCGTAGCGACCGTTCAAGTTGTCGATGATGCGTTGGGCACCAATCAGCTCTCCCTCTCGGGAGCCGACGCAAGCTTCTTTAGTCTTGTCGGCAACAACTTGCGATTCCAAAGCGCACTGCCGCTGGACTTCGAAACCAAATCATCCTATAGCGTGCTGGTCTCCGCAGACGACGCGACGATCGGTTCGAACCCAGACATCAGTGTATTGTTTACTCTCCAAGTCTCCGATGTAAACGAAAAGCCCACTGGAGTTAACTTTACAAACGTCCTGAATCCACTCCTTGAAACAACCGATGTAAACACCGCCATCCGTGTCGCGACGATTGCGGCCCAAGACGATGCGATCGGAAATAATGTTTTCTCGTTGGCCAATAGCCTCGACTCAAGTTTCTTCCAAATCGTTGGAAACGAATTAAGGTTCCGGTCGGCAACTCCATTGGACTATGAAACCAAATCGAGTTATCGCGTCGTTGTCCAAGTCGACGATGGAGCTTTCCCAGGTATCCCTGATGCCTCCTCAAGCTTCACCCTTACCATCGGTGATGTGAACGAACCACCGAGTGATTTGCGATTCCTCAACCCAGTAACGTTGATCAACGAAACAAACTCCACATCAGCTGGACAAGTCGTCGCGACGATCGCCGTTACCGATGATTCTGTCGGTTCGAATGTCTTTACCCTCGAAGGCCCCGATGCGGCTTCTTTTGAAATCATCGGCAGTAACTTGCGACTCAAGTCCGGCACCTTGCTCGACTTCGAAGTCAAACCGTTTTATGACGTCACGGTTCGAGTGACCGACCCCGAGTTACCCGGCTCACCGACCTTGACCCGTTCGCTCCGTGTGAATATTCGCAATCGCCCTGAGATTGTCTCGATGACCGACTCTCTCGGAGCCCCACTGGCAGAACGGGTCCGCAATGTCCGCCTAAACTGGGATGCAGAACTCAATACCATCGGATTCGATGCCATCAGTGTCGTTAAGAAAGATGTTGACTTCCTCCCTGTGACGACAAGCGTCGAACGGCTGTTGATCGATGGAAAAACCACCCTCGACCTTACCTTCAGCGGCAACCTAACCGATGCACAAGGTTACTTAATCGATGGGGTATACGAAGTCTTCGTCAACGGCTCGCGAGTGACTGCAGCGGGAACGGGAGCAAGTGGACTATCGTTCAATTCCGGATTGATCTCGGTTCTCAATCCACTTCCACCAGCAACCCTCGTCGTCTCGGGCAAGAGCTTGCTACACGCCGGGGAATCAGCGACTTACAACGTCCAGCTCAGCGGATTGGTTAACCCACCGAACATCATCCAGTACGAAATCGATATCGATGGCAACGGAACTACGGATCGCAACCTCTCGGGCTCAACCAGCTTGAGCATTCCGAATGTTTCTTATGCGAATTCTGGTAGTTACGCATTGAAAGTCGTTGCGAAGTCCAATGGAGCGGTTCTTGGACTAACCCAATACGTCATCGATGTGACGCCAGCGCGAAGCAATGCGGAGAACTGGCTCTCCGCGATGGATACCGACCGAGACGACTCGATTTCTCCTCTCGATGTTTTGAACGTCATCAACCAGATCAACATCGGATCGGGTGCTTACAAACTGGACTGCGACGTCGATCGCGATGGGATAATCTCCCCGCTCGACGTACTAAACGTCATCAATTACATTAACACCCCTCCGGCTGGACAAGTCCTTCCCTTGAGCAACTTGGTCATGGCCGAGTCCGGTGGTAATCAAGCGATCACGGCAGACCGCAGCGTTTCAGGACGAATCGTCAATAGCTCTCGCACCCTGTTCGCTTCGCTCAACGGTGGCGATCGACTTGATGTCTCCCAATACGTTGCACCCGACGGAAGTTTCGCGATCAATGATCAAGCGATCACGGAACTGTTTGGGATCCTGTCCGACGGGCAGCAAATGATTTCGCTCTCCGTGAAATCTGGCAATACGTTTTTGCCAAGCTCGGATAAACGATTCCTTAACTTGACACAATACCTCAGTCCATTCAGTATTCTCTCACTCGTCGGACGAGAAGGTAAACTTCGGGCTTCATGGAGTGAATCAGCTAGCGGAGCACGCTACAACCTTCTGGCTGGTCCAGTTGGCACAAGCTTGACTCCAATCCGTACAGCCATTTCGGGGACATCCGTCCAACTAGGACTTGAACCCGGTCTTTACGAGATTCAAATCGAAGCGGTCGATGCAGCCGGAAATACCATGCGATCTGAGAAGCGTACAGTTACTGTTTAGGTTCAGCAGGCGGAGGCTGAACTGACACATGCAGTGGCCTTCACTCGCTTTGAATCGCACGTGCAGTACTTACATGGTGGAGGAGATCGATGAAGGTCGGGATAGTCGGAGGAGGAATTGTCGGATTGGCGCATGCGTGGTCTGCGGCCGAGCGAGGGGCACAAGTGACCCTCTTCGAGCGGACCGCTAAAGCCAGCGGCGCGTCGATTCGCAACTTTGGAATGATTTGGGTGATCGGACAACCCGACGCAGCCCAGTCGACCGCACTTCGTTCCCGAAGTCGCTGGTTGACATTGCGCGATCAAGCTGGGATATGGGTAGAACCCTGCGGGTCGCTTCACCTCGCTCATCACCCCGATGAATGGGGGCTGCTCGAAGAGTATTCGCACCTTCACCGCCACAGCGAGCGAAGCGAGAACCTGCGACTCTTAAGCCGAGAAGAAACGTTGCTCAAGAGTCCTGCTGCCAATCCAGACGGTTTGCTCGGTAGCTTATGGAGCCAGACAGAATGCTGCGTGGACCCAACTTCTGCAGTCCGCTCGCTGCCAGCTTGGCTCCAGAAAACCTACGGTGTGGAATTTCGATTCTCGACGGCGGTCGTCCAAGCACAAGCTGGGGAATTGCTCACCGGCGCTGGGGAGCGACACCGGTTCGATGAAATCATCGTTTGCTCCGGAGAAGATTTCGCAACGCTCTTTCCCGAAGTCTTCCACAATCAACCCATCCGCCCTTGCAAATTGCACATGATGCGTACGGTTGGGCAACCAGACAACTGGCGAATCGGGCCTCACGTTGCGGGTGGATTGACACTTCGGCATTACCCCAACTTTCGCTCCTGTCCAAGTCTTGAGAAACTCGCTGCTCGCATCGAGTCGCAATCGCCCGAGCTCGATCAATACGGCATACACGTCATGGCCTCTCAAAATCAGTTTGGCCAAGTCGTCTTGGGCGACTCCCATCAATACGGGTTGGACGTAGAGCCCTTCGATGACGCTCGGATCGATCAATGGATCCTACGCGAACTGCATAAAATCATCCGACTACCAACTTGGGAAATCGAATCTCGCTGGCACGGTATCTATGCCAAGTATTCCGAAGGTTTATTCTTTGAGCGTACGATAGCACCCGGCTTACACGTCTTCACCGGATTGGGAGGTAATGGCATGACCCTTTCTTTTGGATTGGCGGAAGAGTACTGGGACCGAAAGCTTCCCAACGAGAACTCCAACCAGTCTGTTCGATAACACCTGACCATTCCATAACAACACGAAAAACGACGCATCAACGTCTGGAGCATTCTATGGATCGATCCTCACAAGCTGGATTATGGTGGACAGGAAAGCAGAGCGGAAAGCCTGCTCCTTTTAATCTTAAATCGTTGCGGGCGGTACTCTTTGATTGGGCTGGTACAACGATTGATTACGGTAGCCGGGCACCTGTGGAAGTTTTCCGCGAAGTGTTTCACCAAGTCGGCGTGCAGGTCAGCGAGCCTGAAGCTCGCGAACCGATGGGACAAGCCAAGGTGGATCATATTCGAGCGATGCTCAGCGCGCCACGGATATCTCAGGCTTGGACAGAAAAATTCTGTCGCCCTCCATGCGACGACGATGTGACGGAGCTTTACGAACGTTTTTTACCTCTGCAATGGAAGGTGCTATCGGAGCACTCCGATGTAATCCCTGGAATACCTCAAACGGTCGACGCGATGCGTAAGCTTGGTATTCGCATTGGCTCGACGACTGGTTACACGCGAGCGTTGATGGACGTAGTCGAGCCATTGGCGGCAGAGCAAGGCTATGCGCCGCAGGTAACCGTTTGTTCAGACGAAGTTGCGGCGGGTCGTCCGGCACCATGGCAAGTATTCCGAGCGGCGGAGAGGCTCGATGTGTATCCGATGTCAGCGATTGCCGTAGTGGACGACTCGATTGCGGGGATTTCGGCGGGTCGTACGGCAGGATGTTGGGCGATAGCAGTCGCGCAATCCGGCAACGCATTAGGATTGAGTCGCAGTCAATGCGATGAGTTAGCCCCAAGCGAACTCCAAGCTCAGCTTAAGCAGATAGCACAGAAGTTTCTAGATCAAGGAGCCCATATGGTAGCACGCTCCGTAGCCGACCTCGAGCAGCTCCTTTAGGACCTGTCCGGATTGAAACATAGGAAGCTAGTTTTCGTACTCGTACTCAATGCAGTTCGCAAAACACAAACTGCGCGTGTTCACCCACCTCATCCCCCAACCCCTTCTCCTCCCCCGGGAGGCGAAGGGGAGTTACGACTAAATAGGGTACATCCCCAGATCCCTTGCCTGACCGCGCGAAGC
>CAIJIZ010000793.1 GCA_903820735.1 uncultured Pirellula sp. | reverse complement strand
CGGAGCACACACTGTCCCTCGCTTGTACGCAATTTCCATCAAAGAAGTATTATGGATTCCAAGCGTGAAGTATCCGAAGGACCGGCACCAGAATACAAGTCCCGACGCAAATCCTACCATCGGATAGCAAAAGTCAGGGTGCAACAAGGTCGTTCATTAAGATCGATAGCCAGACAATCCGGGATCGCATTGCGCGTCCTACGAAGCCAAGAGCGACCGGGTTCCAACCTAACCCTTCAAGAACTTTATTTCTGGAAGGATATCTTAGACGTCCCGATCGAAATCCTACTCGTCGATCGCGATGAACCGCTGACCGAATCTCTGCGAGACCGCGCCTGTCTGGTCAAGATCATGAAAACGGTCATGGCACTAAGCGAGATCCCTACATCAGCAAGACTATCGCGACTTGTCAGTACCTTGAAAGATCAATTGATCGATCTTATGCCTGAACTCAGCGATGTGCGTTCCTGGCCTTCGACCGGATCACACCGACCCATCGAACTGCTGGGTCGCGCAGTGAGAGAACCGATCGCTGTTGATCAACTTCGGTTCAGTCGCTAGCTAAAACGCTACTGAGCTTACCAAATTTCGATCGCACCAAGCACACCTTGGTAAGTACACCCTTGGTGCGACACCAGAACTCTCCATGAATCGATCCATTGGGCTGATCAACATATCGGCTCAACCGATCAACTCGTGGATCACCTTGCCAGTCGACAACGGATGCGGACGCTCTTCGCGATCAAGTAGAGTTTGCTGGGGATCATAACCAAGCAGATGTAGCATCGTCGCGGTATAGTCCTGCGGAGTCATCGCATCGCGAACCGGATAAGCTCCATGACGATCGCTCTCTCCGTGCACATACCCACGCCGGATCCCACCACCTGCCAAAAGCCCACTGTAGCAGTAAGGCCAATGCTCGCGACCTGCATTATTGGCTGTAATCTGTGGCCTTCGGCCGAATTCACCCACCCATGCTACGAGGGTGTCCTCAAGCATGCCTCGAGCTTCTAGATCTTCAAGCAATGCCACCAACGCCGCTTGCGAAGGAGGAATCAAGTCATTCTTCAGACGCTTGAAGTTGTCTCCGTGCGTGTCCCAAAAATTTTGACCGTCATTGTGCCAATTGACACTCACCAGTGAAACACCATGTTCAAGCAATCTTCGGGCCATCAAGACGCATTGGCCATGAATGTTTCTTCCATACCGATCTCGAGTCTGATCGCTTTCCTTAGTCAAATCAAAGGCTTCTTGAACCTTCGAACTCGACAGCATCTGAGCCGCTTGATATTGCTGCGTCCCGAGTGCAGAAACGGCTGGATTATCTGCCAAAAACCGGCGCTGCGACTCGAGTGATTCCATCAGTGCACGACGCGATTCGAGTCGATCGAGTGTCATCTCCGCAGGTAACGATAAACCTTGTGGCCGCCACTTCGGATCGTTCGGATCACCTTGCAGCAAAAGCCCATCGTAGCTTTGACCCAACCACCCTCCATGCTGACCAGGTGCTTGGCCCCCAGGTGCAGCCGGATGCAAAGCTTTCCACGGCATAGCAACGAACGACGGAACTCCATCGCTGCGGGGTTGTAATCGCGATAGCAAACTTCCAAGGTGCGGTGAGTCTTTCGGACTCGGTGGATCGGCATCGCTCTTGAGAACCGGAGCGCGATTACCAGTCAAAGTCGCATGCCCGCTCGACAAGTGCGCTGGATCATCGTGTGAAAGGGAACGGATAATGCTTAATCGGTCTGTCCACTTGGAGAGCTGCCCGAAGTGTTCACAAATTTGTGTTCCAGGCACAGCCGTCGAGATCGGT
>CAIJIZ010000792.1 GCA_903820735.1 uncultured Pirellula sp. | reverse complement strand
TTTCTGGAAGATTCGGGTGCCTGAAGGGGCTCGTCCGATCATCTTCAAGGCACTAGCTGCGACCGATAAGCTTTCGGACGGAGAGCAAGCGATGTTACCGGTGCTATCGAACAAGATCTTGGTTCGCGAAGCGATTCCGCTACCGATCCGCGGCAAGAGCACCAAGGAGTTTGAATTCAAGAAACTCTTAGAGTCGGCCAATTCGCCGACGTTGCGCAGTCAATCGCTTAGCGTTCAGATGACTTCGCAACCCGCATGGTATGCGATCCTCGCGTTGCCTTATTTGATGGAGTATCCCTATGACTGCAGCGAGCAAACTTTTAATCGCATGTTTGCTAATCTACTCGCGCAGCATGTGGTCAATAGTCGACCAAAGATTGCGAAAGTGTTTGAGACTTGGCGTACATTGCAACCAGAAGCATTAGAGTCGCCGCTGAGCAAGAACAGGGAGATTCAATCGATCGTTCTTGAGGAAACTCCTTGGTTGCGCGATGCGCAGCGGGAGTCGCAAGCTCGCCGGAATGTAGGGATTTTGTTCGATACAAATCGTTTACAAAATGAAACTAAATCCCATATGAAACGGCTTGCGGAAATGCAGCGTGATAGCGGCATGTGGCCTTGGTTTCCTGGAGGGCCTGATAACGAATACATCACTTTGTATATCACCACCGGATTTGGACGACTTCGGCATATGAAAGTTGCGGTCGACGAAAAGCTTGCGATCCGTTCCCTTTCGGGATTGGATGCTTGGATGGAGAAGTTGTACCAGCGAATCCGAGAGGAGAATCGCGACAAGGCCAATCTTACGTCAACGATTGCTTTGTATTTGTACGGGAGAAGTTTCTTTCTAAGCGATCGTCGGATTGATGAGGCTCGTCAGCCCGCATTGAACTATTGGCTACGTCAAGCGAAATCGCACTGGACGAGTTTGGATCGGCAGTCTCAAGCTCACCTTGCGGTTGCATTGAAGCGTTTTGGAGACGATCAGACACCTGCGGCGATTCTGAAGAGTTTCCGGGAACGCAGTTTGAATAACGAGGAGCTTGGGATGCATTGGAAGGATGCCGGTGCGTCGTGGTGGTGGTATCAAGCACCGATCGAGACACAAGCGATGATGATCGAAGCGTTTGATGAAGTGGCGGGGGACGCGCAAGCGGTTGAGGACTGCAAAGTGTGGTTGCTTAAGCAGAAGCAGACGCAGGACTGGAAGACAACGAAAGCTACGGCGGATGCAGTGTATGCTTTGATTGGGCGGGGCAAGAATCTGCTTGATTCGGACAGCCTTGTTGAGGTCAAGTTAGCGGACACGATTGTCGAACCGGTAGATGTAGAACGCGGAACGGGGTATTACGAAAAGAAATTCGTTGGTAGCGAGATTCGTCCTGAGATGGGGAAGGTGACCGTTACGAAAACCGACGAAGGCGTAAGCTGGGGAGGGTTGCATTGGGAGTATCTTGAAGAGATCGGCAAGGTAACGGCCCATAGTGAAACTCCGTTGAAGCTTCATAAGGAGCTTTATCGCAGAATGCTGACGGATGCTGGTCCGAAATTGGAGAAGGTCGCAGTTGGTGAGCAAGGAGCGGCAGGAGGTTTTCCATCGGTGAAGGTGGGAGATGAGTTGGTATGTCGCGTTGTATTGCGCACGGACCGGGATATGGAATATGTCCATTTGAAGGATTACCGGGGGAGTGGTACCGAGCCGGTGGATGTGTTGAGTGGGTATAAGTTTCAAGATGGGCTGTTCTATTATCAGAGCACACGGGACACCGCGACCCATTTCTTCATCGATTACTTGCGACGCGGGACTTATGTATTCGAGTACACCTTGCGAGTGCAGCACGCAGGAGAATATCCGATGGGCTACGCAGCGATTGAGTGCATGTATGCACCGGAGTTCAATGGGCATTCCGATGGAATTTCGCTGAAAGTCTTGCCGAAGTAGCGCGATAGCCGTCTGGATCTTGGTGCGGTCCAGAATCGTGGTGCGGTCCTTTTACGTGGTGCGGTCCATACGTGGTGCGGTCCTCCCGGGCCGCAAACACGAGCGCAGCGAGGCGTCTAGTGTGCATGGGATGCGCGGACCATTGCGCGGACTGCGGGCCAGGAGAC
>CAIJIZ010000791.1 GCA_903820735.1 uncultured Pirellula sp. | reverse complement strand
GAACAGAACGGAGACCTTGGTTTCTTTCGGCGTTAGGATCTGGTCGGGGTCGCGGGTCTGTAAGGCTTTGCGAACGATGGGGGCGAAGAACGGCCGCAAGGAGTCTTGGCGGCGTTGCAACAGACGCGTTTGACGCAACGTTCCGACCGTCGAAGCGGTTAATTCAGCGAACTTGATGTCGTCTTGAAGATCATCAGAGACCATCATTGTTGCATTGCCAGCCGCACCCGCATTCATACTTGAGAAGTCACCCGCAACGTAAATGGCCCAGCCTTGAGTTGCTTCACTTAGGATGGGAGTACAAAAAGCCCAATCGATATTTTCTGATTGCGTGTATTGTGACGGGGTATGTCGATCGAGACTTCGACTCCAAACATGCAAGACACTCTCGCTCGATCCGATCGCTTGATGAATCAATTGCGCACTCGGTGAGAATGGCCTTGCTACCAAGCCGCGAGAGTCCCAATGAAGGATCCTTATTCCTGCATCGCTGCTCTCGGGCCACTGTCGGGTCCACGGAGTCATATCGATCGGTGGTAGAGGTGGCTCGGTATCGAACTCTCGATGCCTGGAGACAATCGCAACAAAGGTAGCTTGGGGAATCCCTTGCATCAGCAAGTTGACGACCCGGACGTACAGCTCTTCATCTCCAGAGCTTCCTGAAATAATTTCCGGCAGGCGACTTAAAACATCGATTCGCCGATCCGCATCCCGGTAACGAACCGACCGCAATTGGGAAGGAGCAAAGGTTTGCTCGGTCATCGCAGGTGGAAGTTCAGACTTCGCTACAACCCGAATTCGCTGGTCGACTAGACTGAAAGTTGTCTGGCCGATAACGAAGTGGTCGCCGACCCCTAATTCGAAAGAATCTTTGCGCAAGCCGCGATGAAAGACAGGGTTTCTCGACTCAAGCAATCGGGTAACCAACAGTCGTTCGCCGGTCCATTTCAGTTCGGCGTGTTGCCGGGAGATCCGGTCATCCCACGGGACTGACCAAGGGTGCGAAGTTCGCCCGAGAATGAAAACCGCAACATCCCCGGGGACCGGTAATGGCCGTCGCCAACGGTCTGCTGCGGAAGGTCCTTGAGCGATCAAGTCTGGCATAAAAGAACTTCGGCTCCATTACGATCACCCCGGCGGATCGAAAGTCGATCGCCGATACGCTATATTCTACTCCTGAAGCCGCGATACTGCGAAGACGTGTTTCCTAGTTTCCTAGCTTCTCCCTCCAAACACTCTCCACGTTCCCACCTGAACAGCTCATGCACATGGATCGATGCTCCTTGAACCTGATCCTTCGGCTCGCGATCTTGCTACCGTTGCTTTTGCCTCAACGTGTGCATGGACAAGAGAGCGATTGGTTTGAATCGCAGATCCGTCCGCTGTTGGCGCAAAAGTGCTGGGGCTGCCACGGGGAGAGCAAGCAATGGGGTGGACTACGACTCGACTCCAGGGAATCGATTATCCAAGGTGGGGATTCCGGGCCAGCTCATCTGCCCGATTCGTCCGAGGCGAGCGAAATACTCAAGCGAGTCCTTTCGGATGATCCGAGTATTCGGATGCCACCCGATGATGCAAAAGAGTCCCTCAACGCTCCTGAAATCGATCGATTGAAGCAATGGGTCACTTCCGGATTGATTTGGCCAAAAACGTCCCTACCGGCCAAACGATCGATGAGTCAAATCGCTCAAGAGCATTGGGCGTTTCAGCCTTTGAAAACTCATAGTCCCAAGCCGATAGCGAACGCAAATGCTTCGCAGAGCAATTCCTTGAATACAGAACTGGGAAATACAGAACGGGCAAATACAGATCGGGGAAATACAGATCGGGGAAATACAGATCGGGGGGATACAGAGAGTGCACAGCATTGGATCGATGCGTTTATCGATGAGTCGCTTCATACTGCGAATCTGACCCCGAATGCTCCAGCGGATCGTCGTACGGAGTTGCGTCGATTGTATCTTGCACTCACCGGCCTGTATCCGACGAATGAGGAAGTAGAAGGCTATATTCGTGACGAACAGCCGGGTGCTTGGGAGCGTCGCGTCGATGCGTTGTTGTCGGGTTCCGAGCACGCAGAGAAATGGGCTCGACTGTGGATGGATATCGCGCGTTATTCAGACACCAAAGGATATGTGTATGGGCGAGAAGAGCGAACTTTTGTGTTTTCGCGAGCTTACCGCGATTGGTTGATTGGGGCATTCGCTAGCGACATGCCTTACGATCAGTTCATCCGTTTGCAATTGGCAGCCGATCAATTGGTCGGCGAAGATTCCCCAGAGCTTGCAGCCTTGGGATTTCTCACCCTCGGTCGGCGATTTCTTGCGATCCAATACGACATCATCGACGACCGGATCGACACGGTCTTTCGGGGGCTCATGGGGCTGACAGTCCAATGCGCACGATGCCACGATCACAAATACGATCCGATCACAGCCAAAGACTACTACAGCTTGTCCGGGATTTTTCAAAGCTGCATTGATCAACGAGTCGAGATACCCAGCCAACTACAAAGGCACACTCCGGAGTTTCGCCAAGGTTTGGCGGAACGCAAAACCAAGTTGCGAGAGTTGACCGAGAAGCATCGTCTCGAAGCAAACGACCGGATTCAAAAGCGGTTTGCGGAATATCTTGAGACTCAAATCGAACTGGAAAAATATCCCGAAGGCTCGTTTAATCAGCTTTCTACCAAAGAGGATCTGATCCCCGCACTTGTGCATCGCTGGGAGTGGTTTTTGGCTATTCCTGAGATCGCCCAACATCCAGTAATGCGCGTCTGGACAACGCTCGCAGGGGTCACCGCGACGGAGTTTGAAGGTCGTTCCGCGGATGTAATCGCGGGTCTTGAAGCGGATTCCATAGGGATTCATCCCTTGGTCAAACAAGCCTTAGTCCCATTGCCCAAGACTCATCGTGAACTAGCTCAGCGGTATGCAGAATTGATTGAGCGGACAGACAAGCGATGGACGGAAGAAATTGAACAACGGATCGCAAGCGAAGGAGTGAAACCTTCGACTTCGCGCGACCCAGAACTCGAATCGCTGCGCCAATTACTCCTTGATCGATCCTCTGGATTCTATATTCCTGACGAACCGATCGATAGCACGGAATGGTTTTGGGATAACGGGACTTGTGTTGAGATTTGGAAAGCCCAAGTCGACATCGATCAGTGGCTATTGCAAGCCCCGGACCCGGTTCCCGAACTAGGGATACTTCGAGATCGCCAACTCGTAAGCGATGCGAGATTGCTGCGTCGCGGCAACGCCAACCTTAAGGGAGAAAGTGTCCCGCGAGGATTCTTGGAATACCTCACCGATACGAGCCATGGAGACTCATCCGTTGGATTTTCCAGGGGAAGTGGTCGATTGGAGCTGGCCGAAAAAATCGCGTCTGCCGATAACCCGCTCACTGCAAGGGTATGGGTTAATCGGATCTGGCAGCAACTCTTCTATGCAGGACTTGTGCAAAGCGCAAGCGATTTCGGGACCCGATCCGATCGCCCGTCTCATCCGGAACTTCTCGACGCCCTGACGAAGGAGTTTATCGAGCATGGATGGAGCACGCGTTGGTTGATCCGTCAAATCGTTACGACATCGGCATTCCGTAGATCATCAAGTTCGGCCAACGCACAAGGTGTCTCCCAAGATCCCGAGAATCGCTTGCTGTGGAGAATGAATCGCCGACGGCTAACTTGGGAAGAAACACGCGATGCGTTTCTGACCTTCAGCGGCTCGATGATTCGGCGGGTCGGTGGCAAGTCTGTAGATCCTTTAGCGGTTGGCGATGATGTCCTGATTCGACGCAGCCTCTACACCACGATCGATAGGCAGTATCTGCCGATGACGTTGCAGAACTTCGATTTTGCGAACCCCGATATGCACAATCCAAAGCGTTCGGAAACGCTTATCCCGCAGCAAGCTTTGTTTTTGCTCAATCACCCGATGCCGGCGAAAGCCGCAAGGGTACTCGCAGATGATCTTCAGCGAAGCATTCCAAACGCAACTGACGAAGTATACGTCGAGAAATTGTTTCAACGCGTTTTTCAGCGTTCGGCTAACGACACTGAGAAAAAGATGGCGGTTGAATTTTTGCAAGACGCTGCATCAAAAAATATAGATGCAGACGTATCGAAGGAGGCAAACCAGGTTCCGCCTGCAAGTCTGCTTCCTCCCCTCGCCCAACTCGCTCAGTTGTTGCTCCTTTCCAACGAAACATTTTACGTGGATTAACCAATGGATTCTTCAACACCCTTCAGCCGTAGACGATTGCTCGAATCCTCAGGGATGGGGCTCGGTATGCTTGGCCTGAGCGACCAATTTTCTCGCCGAGCTTTTGGCGATGAAAATTCGGAAAGCAGTGGTGCATCGGCTAATTCTTTGCGGGCTCGCAAACCACCGTTTGCACCTAAAGCTAAGCGGATGATTCACTTCTTTCTCAATGGCGGCCCGTCGCATGTGGATACCTTTGATCCAAAACCGAAACTGCAAGAGTATGCAGGCAAGCCGCTTCCGATGAGCTATTTGACGGAACGGCGAACTGGAGGTGCGTTGCCCAGCCCATTTAAGTTTCAGCGCTATGGTCAGAGCGGACTTGAGGTAAGCGAACTCTTTGAAAAGACCGCTGCGCATGCTGACAATATCGCCGTGATTCGGTCTATGGTTGCGCAGGTACCCAATCATGAACCGTCCCTGATGCTGATGAATTGCGGCGACTCGGTTCAGTCTCGCCCAAGTCTTGGTTCATGGCTGATGTATGGGCTCGGTACCGAAAATGAAAACCTTCCCGGTTTTATAGCGATGTGCCCTGGCGGGTATCCGATCAAAGATACCGCGAATTGGCAAAGCGGATTTTTGCCGGGGGCTTATCAAGGGACTTTTATTGACCCGAAGCATGCGGAGTTAGAGAAGCTGATTGAGAATATACGAAGTCAGCATTCCACTGCGGGCATGCAAGCACGACAGATCAAGATGATGCGGGCTCTAGCGCAGCAGCAAGCTTCCACGCAGGAAGATTCGCGGCTTGAAGCAAGAATACAGTCTTTCGAGCTCGCATTTCGCATGCAAACAGAAGCCGCCGACGCGTTCGATATCCAGCAGGAGCCCCAGCATATACGAGATCTTTATGGCGATACAGTGCACGGTCGACAGACGTTGATGGCACGTCGCTTGCTCGAACGCGGTGTTCGTTATGTCCAGCTTTGGCATGGAGCCGGACAGCCTTGGGATCACCACGGGGATATCGAGAAAAACATGCGCACAAACTGCGGTGAGATCGACCAACCGATCGCGGCGTTCCTTACCGATCTTAAACGACTCGGAATGCTCGACGAGACGCTCGTTCTCTGGGGTGGGGAGTTCGGAAGGACACCAGTCTCAGAAGGAGGCTCCGGACGGGATCATAATCACTGGGGATTTAGTGTTTGGTTAGCGGGTGGCGGAATTCGCGGCGGCACAACGTACGGTTCGACCGATGAGTTTGGTTTCCGTGCCGAAGAGAATCCCACTAGCGTTCATGACTTGCATGCGACCATATTGCATTTGATGGGATTTGATCATGAACGATTGACTTATCGTTACGCCGGTCGAGATTTTCGGCTGACGGATGTTCACGGCCGCGTCCTTCGAGACATCCTCGCTTGAAGCCCCGCCCAGGAATCGATTTCGGATTGCTCAGCTGATGCGACAACAGCCGCATACTGCTGTTGTTTGATCTCGTGAAGTTTCTCTACTTGCTTGAGCTGCTTCTCTCGATCGATGAGGATTTGCCGCTGCTCAGAGAGTTGCACTGTTAGCACGTTCACTTCCGCTTGAAGCTTATCGCGCTGATGAAGCAGTTCGCTTCGATGGTGCTCATTCTCCCGCCAGTCCGCCATCTTGATGACTCCCGATTGCAACGCGCGTCGTGCGTCGCTCCACGCGAGGATCGATTCAGCAAGGTGTTCGATTTCCAGCCGCAAAGCCCCGATCTGCCGCGCAATCGCTTCTACGACGACTATCTGTTGGTCGCGTTGCCAACGGCGGACTTTGATCAATTGCTCGTGGATATTTCGATTGCTCATCTAGTTAGCGACTTGTCGAATCATCTGCTGGTGTGACGATACTCATCGGACTCGCGGTGCAAGAGTTGTTCTAGGAGCAACCAAGCTTCTTCGGGTGGGACGATCTGCGAGCGGAGTTGGATCAAGTACTCATCTATGGATGGTTTCATCCGTATAGCTTGATCGATTTGTCTGTTGCTGCCATGCGGATATGCGCCGATTTGAATAAGCTCTCGATGCTCCTCATAAATCGCGAGCCACTTTCGCAATTCGCTCGCCAACGCATACTGCTCAGGAGTAGTCAGGTGCTCCTGCAGTCGGCTCAAGCTCAGCAGCACGTCGATAGCTGGGAAGTGCCCGTGATTCGCGAGTGATTTGGATAATGTGATGTGGCCATCGACGTAACTGCGAACGGCGTCGCTGATGGGTTCGTTGTGATCATCACCCTCGACGAGCACCGTATAGATGGCGGTAATCGAACCGCGATGCCCATTGCCGGATCGCTCAACGAGTTGCGATATCGATGAAAATACGCTTGTTGGATACCCCCTCGTTGTCGGGGCTTCACCGGCTGCTAAACCGATCTCTCGTTGGGCAGTGGCGAATCGGGTCAAGGAATCCATCAGCAATAAGACGGACTTGCCCTGGTCTCTCAACGATTCGGCGATGGCCGTGGCTGTCTTGGCTGCAAGGATCCTTTTTGCTGCGGTCTGATCGCTTGTAGCTACTACGGTCGTCGACTTCTTGCGACCTTGTTCACCCAAGTCGTTTTCCAAGAACTCTCGAACTTCTCTTCCTCGCTCTCCGATCAAACCAATCACAACGTGGTCGGCTTGCGTACCCCTGGCTAACATTCCTAAGAGAGTACTTTTTCCAACACCTGCTGCGGCGAAGACTCCTAGTCGCTGACCTTGGCCGATTGTCAGCAAGGTGTCGATGCATCGTACTCCGGTTTTAAGTGGCGTTCGGATCGGAACGCGAGACATCGGCGAGAGGGCGGGTGCATCACAAGGGACCCTGCATCCCGTCGCGCGAACTTGGTTGCCTTCGAGTGGATTACCGGTCGCGTCCAAAATTTGGCCTTCGAGCGGTTCTGCAATACGTACCGTTCTTGAAGACTGCTTTAACGAGATGTGATCTCCTGCCCGAACTCCTTCCAATGGATCGAGCGGCGCGATAATCGTCTGTTGATGTTCAAATCCAATCACTTCTCCTTCGAGCGGCTCGAGCCCCTGACGGTGGATTTCGGTGATTGCACCGACGGGAAGCGGGAGCCCTTGGGCAGTGATCACACCGCCGTGCAATGAGCAGACCCTGCCCGTTACTCGAATGGGAAGCAACCGTTGCAATGGTTGATTCCATTGAGAGCTTTGGGGTAGTTTTGGGAACCTTTTGCCGATTCGTTTTGCAACCGTATCAACGGGTTCACTTGTTGCATTGGTCGAATGAAATTGCATTACGCTAGTTCCTGTTGCAATCGCTCCAACTGAGTTTTCAAGGAACGATCCAGTGTGGTCTCAGGGGTTTCAAGCACCACGGAGCCGGAGGAGAACGAAGCGTCCTCGATCACTTGGAATTCAACGCCTGGAGAGAGTCGCTCGATCAATTCGGATAAAACGCCGGACAATTGCATCGCGTCATGAGAACTGAGCTTGATGATCATTCGTCGTTGCCCCTGAACCAGCTTGACCATGTCTTCAATCCAAGTAAGGAGGATCGTCGGGTCGCTTTCAATCTGACGGACCAACAGTTTTTCCGCGATTTTGATCGCAAGCGAAACGGTTTCATGTTGCCAATTCCGCAACCACTCTTCGGTGGCTTGCTCAAGCCCTTCGCACAAAGTGTCGACGCGACTTAGTACCTGCGTTATTCGCTCCTCGGCGATTTGTTCGGCTTGCTGCCTCGCAAGCTGATCGATGATCGCTTGTCCCTCGTCAATCGCTTGCTGCTTAGTCGTTTCCCTGATCGCTTCGCATTCCTGTTGGCATTGTTCCAGGATCGCTCGGGCTTGTTGCCGCACGCCATCGAGGATTGCATGGGGTGCAGCGTTATTCATTGGAGCTGCATTGTTGATTGCAGCGAGGTTGTTTAGTGTTGGGGACGATGCTGCAGTGTTTGTGGAGCTGTTTGATTCGTGAGGACTCGCCGTCGAACCTGTCGTCGCGGAGTTGCTTGAAGTCGTAGGGTTTGTTGGTGCAGAGGCGTTAGAGCCGCTCAGGCGTGATAGCAGCGATTTGGGTTTAAGGATGGATGCCATTTCGCTTGGTAACCTTACGAGTAATCTTTAGGCGGAAGCGCGATTCGGAGCGCTTTCCTGACTTATGTTTCGGGATTGAATTTCACGCATCGAAGCTGCGATCTCGTCGGCGATTTTTCGCCAGCTATCTTCGCTTTGTTGTGGGTAAGCTGCTAACTCACGGCGCAGTTTTGAAACAAGTTTCGGGGCAGTGAGTTGTTCGATACGTTGACGAAGCAGCTTTCCTGCACCAGCGAGAAAAGCCAGAACTTTGTTGGGTTCATGCCGATACAAAACGCTTAGCAGATCGAAATCGTCGAGCTGAAGGAATTCCTGCAAAAGCTCACTGCGCGTTGTCTTGCGTCCTATGGGGATCACAAAACCATTGGATTCTGTTCGCCGAGCAGGCGACGAGGTGGTTCGATTGGGATTCGGATAAGCTGTTGACTGCGACGCTGCCTTGCTTAGTTTAGGATTTACGGTCGGTGAATCGGACTTTGGATCCGAATGCATCCGAGGTTGTGAGTTCTTGGTCGACAAAGGTGAAATCGGTGATAGTCCGATCGATTTCTCTAAT
>CAIJIZ010000790.1 GCA_903820735.1 uncultured Pirellula sp. | reverse complement strand
AGGCTGCAACTCGCCTGCATGAAGCTGGAATCGCTAGTAATCGCGGGTCAGCATACCGCGGTGAATGTGTTCCTGAGCCTTGTACACACCGCCCGTCAAGCCACGAGAACCGGGGGGGCCCGAAGTCGCTGAGCTAACCGTAAGGAAGCAGGCGCCGAAGGTCAACTCGATGATTGGGACTAAGTCGTAACAAGGTAGCCGTAGGGGAACCTGCGGCTGGATCACCTCCTTTCTAAGGATTTTAGAACTTAGAACTCCTTGCGAGTTCTATGACAAGTGAGCACAAAACGTTACATCAATGAAGCTCGTCCAAACGGGTTGGTCACTCACGATCAACCCTGTAAACACCGGATTTCAAAATAGAAGCCCGGCTCGGTAGTAATACCGAGCTGGGTTTTTTTTATGCACTTATCCAAAAACTCAACTACTTTGCGTAGTTGTATCTACCTTCAAGCAACCCGAAATCAATGGCCTCAACTAGGCCCTTTGTTCTAGCAACTCGGTAAGTCAACTAGCCGTGATTTCACCCCGATTAGCTGTTGATGATTTTCGATTTGCGACATCGGTGCGCCTCTAGTCGGTGAAAATGGTACTTCTGCCTGGCGCCGAAAACTGCTTGCTTGGATCGTAATCCGGAACGAAGTCCGGTTCGCAATCGCCTTCGGCGTTTTTTTGCAAAGACATGTTTCCGCGTAATCTTATTACATGGTGGGGTTCCTTAGGATCCCAAGATGATTGCATCAGCGAACTTGTCCTGTTGTGTATCGTTCATCCAGCTGCTTAGCTTGTTTTTGCAAATCGATTCCAAACATTGGATCCTCTCGCGTTGCTGTTTGTGGTTGTTCAAGCTCAAAATTTGGATTCGGTATGCATGGTGGTTGCGGTTCTGTTGGTATGTTTGTCGGGATAGAATGCAGGCGATTAATCGTTTCCTGACTAGGCGATCCTACGGATGTCGTTTTATGGGTGTTGCCATCGGTTCAGTGATTTTGTCGCGTTGGGTAATCCTTGGATATAGTGGTGGTTGCCATGTTGATTTGGTTGCAGGCACGTCGGGGTGTGACGCTCATTGAGCTATTGGTCGTTCTTGCAATTCTCGGGGCGATGATCGCGTTGTTGTTACCAGCGGTCCAGGCTGCTCGGGAGGCTGCACGAAGGACTCAATGTGCAAGCAATTTGCGTCAATTCCATTTTGACTTTCGCTCCGACGATGATTTTAAACGGGACCGATTTCGGGAGATCCAGTTGGTGAATATCTGTCCAACTTCGATTAAGAAATTTGGGTATCGGCGCAATCAATTTGCGGATTCGGACGATGCGAAGCGTAATTCAAGCAGCACGATGCAGTTTTACGAAGATGCTTCGGGAGGGGTGAAGGTGCCGGAGCCTCCTGGAGGTTATTTTTCCGAGGAGAGTGTGCGTAACGGGACGACACTTGCAGCCATTGAGCAATTGATCGATTATCGACGTCATAGTAAAAGCTTGGCGAATTACCTTTACTATGACGGGCATGTCCAAAGTATCCCCGCTGTAGCTATCGAAGAATGGATTCAACGGAGATGGGATTTTTTAGGAGTGGGACAGGGGTCTTTCGACGACTGATCTTAGTTGGATCAATCCGCTTGGACTATTTCAAATAGATGCGGTTGCATCTTTAGAGATTTCGCAACCATGGCATCGAGTTCGGCCACTTTTTGAAGTCGCAGCTCGATGAGTTCCTTTTTCTTCGTTTCTAGTTCATCGCGTGGGACGGCATCGTAGACCCAATCAGGAACACCGGTAAGGACAATCCCGCGAAATATTTGATCGTGATGGTAACGATTTTTGTTCTCTACTGCTTCTTTTACTTGTTTCGCTTGGTCCGCAATTGGGCCGGTTTTGAGAACTTCGGCCGAGATGTCGATTCCTTTGGCTAACGACTCGGAGCTGAATTCAGCGATCGCAACGGAGTCGATGCGAATTTGATACTTGCCGGGTTCCAATCCGGTCACCTGGATTTTGTAGTCGTTTAGTTCGTCGAGTATCGGTGTCCAAGGTAGGATGCTTGCCGCGTCTTCGGGGAAGAACGGTAACGACTGATCGAGCTTCTGGAATTTCACTCCTTTGCTGGAGGCTTCTAGACGTTCCACACTGCATTTTTCGTTTGAAACGACTTTGCTTTGTGTGGCATCGATGGAGATTGATGCAACAAGGGCTGGGAAGTTCAACCCTTTGAGGATGGAGGCAGCCATGAGGGCCTGGCCTGGCGGTCCGGGGTGAACTGCGTCACCTGCGGTGATTCTATTGTACTTATCTTCTTTGGAGCGAGCCGAATCGAGGACTTGTAGGTAGGGGTGGAATTGATCGACAAAAGTACCGCTGTTTGTTTCCGCGATCGTTTTTACGCCCTCGGAGAATTTTTCCAACGTTTGGTTGTATCCCGTAAGGGCCGTCTTACCTTGTTCATCGTTGTCGAGGGGTTGTGGTGTTACCCAAGCAGTCCGAATGTTGGCAGCTTTGGCTTGGTCTGCCATTCCCTGCAATCCATCCATGTAAGGTTTAAAAGTTTGTTCGGAGAATTCGCGGTAGGAACCATCGTTCATACCGAAGTCGACGGTCATGGCGGTCGGTTTATGCAGTAGGACATCGCGAGTGAACCGCGAATTGCCGCCAACGGAGCGATCACCACCGATGCCGACGTTGCGGAAGGTGATTTTCCAATTGGGAAAACGGGTGACGGTCCACATCTCGACATAATTCGAGTAGAGGTGTTGTTCGGTAATACTGTCACCGATCATGACGACACGGTCCCCGTCACGAAAGAAGAAGTCTTCGGCAATTGAGTTCGAGCAGAGTCCGAGTGAAGAAGCGGCCAGCAAAGCGAGTCGAACGGAAAGTTTCATGATGGTTTCCAAAGAGGGTAGGTCAGGGGCGGGTTTTGAGTTGCCATTCTAACAGATCGTGAAGGGCCCGCATGCCCTACGCTTCGATGCAAACGCCGAGCGTACTGATGGGAACGCAACACAATCGATCGCAATTGTGCAGCGCAATCGTGGAGCGCAATCGTGGAGCGGGTCTCCCGGCCCGCTGTCCGCGCAATTGTCCGCGCATTGAATCACTATGTTATGACAGCTCGCTAGCGGCTGGAGAGAACCCAACCACCCACGGCTCGCCGTACATCCGAATGTTTTTCTAGGACTGATTGCGTTGCTCAGCTTGCGATTGCAGTTCTTGCGTTAGTGCTTTGAGTTGCTCGAGGGAATGATTGTTGAAATTCGATACCTCGCTGACAGGGGTACCGAGGATTTTTTGCAAGGTTTGGATTAATCGAATCTCCCCTTGAATAATACCTTCTTGGCGACCATCCTCTCGACCTTCCCGATGACCCTCCTGCCGGCCTTCCTGGCGACCCTCTTGCCGGCCCTCTTGCCGGCCTTCCTGGCGACCTTCTTGTCGACCTTGTTTTAGGAGTTGATCCGCAATGGAACCGGGTTCGATTCGGGATGGGAGTATGTTTTGAACGGTCATGGTCAAGGTACTCATCGGAATGTTTGGATTGCTGGCCAGTATGTAGAAGACGGCTGCATTCATGCGTGCGAGTTGCGCGTCTAATGTTGCGTTGAAAAGCAATCGTCGGAGGATGCTTTCCAGCCGATCGACTAATTCCTTGCGTCGACTGTATTTTAGCAAGCTTAATACGCTTTGCAAAAAAGGATCTTTTGCGAGTTT
>CAIJIZ010000789.1 GCA_903820735.1 uncultured Pirellula sp. | reverse complement strand
TGTACTGAGTATATGGCTCGGGGTAACAACAGTCATTTCGATCCGAATCTAGGGGTTCTCAAGGAAGAGAAAGTCGGAGCGCACAATTGGGGTTTTGTCGATGGGAAGAGCCAGACGATTTACCCTTGGGATAGTTGGCAGAAGCCTTATGCGAAGGAGCCAGAGCTGTGGTTCCATGACATTTTCCGCCGCGATGGTATGCCTTACCGACAGAAGGAAGTCGATTACATTCGTTCCGTTACAGGTGCGAAGTAAGTTGCGATTGGAGCTCAGGGCTTAGTGGTTGCTTGTGGTTTAATGGGCATCGGATGCGAGAGCATCGGCCATCCGCGAGGCTTGGGATCTCCAATTGAAGCCGATAGATTTTTCCCATCGTTCTTGAAGGGTAGTGCATATAGGTCCATTGTTGGCTGTTCCGATGGGTCGTTTGCCCAACGCGACGGCAGGCCACAGGCAGCCTGTATTGCCCACGAGGAGGACTTCGGCGGCATCGTACATTTCTTCGAAATGGATATCGCGGTATTCGATATTCATGCCGATGCCAGCGAGTAGTTGTTCGACGTAAGCCAACGAGGTTCCTTGAACGATATCTTCGCGTCTTGGGGAAAAGATAGCGCCGGCTTTATCGACGACGAGCAGATTTGCAGCGGAGCAGTCCGCGACCATGCCACGGCTGGTGCACAGTAGGCCCAAGCTGTGTTCGGATCGCCGTTTAGCTTCACGATCGGCGAGAAAGTAGTTCAGACGGCTGCGAGATTTGATATTCGAAGGCCAACATTCTCCGGCGCCCGATGCGTATTGCACACGAATGAGGGTCGATCCGTGTCGGTACCAATCGGCGAGCGTTCGCCAAGGGATAGGTAGCCAATGAACGACTGCTTGGAAAGCTTGACCGGTGTAATAGTCGCCAGGGGAGACGACGATACACAAGCTTGCGTCGTCTTGGGATTCGAGCAGCGTTCGGCTTTCGGAGAGAAGGGATTCGACGCCCGATTGGAATTGGCGCCGAAAGGGTCCGAAAGGGATGCCAAGTAGATCGCAGCCGAGAGAGAGTCGGTGAAGGTGAGGATCGAGGTTGACGAACTTGCGCCCGAAAGTGCGAGCTCGTTCGACGAGGAAAGCCCCGTGCATGCAGCCTAGGTTGGTAACGGGCCAAGAAATTTTCGAAAGCTCACGTATTTCGAATTTGCTTAGGCTAGGTTCCCAGCGCAAGGCTAGGCTGTTTTGGAAAGCGTCAGTCATGGTTGCTGATTGTGTTGGCGTCGGTTTCGATTACGTCGTTTGTGATTGAGGTATTTGTGATTGAGGTATTTGCGATTGAGGCGTCATTCCAGAGTAGATGATCGACGACTTTGCCGAAATAGGGACATTCACCGTAATAGCTTCGCTCGCTATGTGTAGTTCCGATCAGGCCACCACAATCGTATTGCTCGATACGTTTGGAAGCGTTTAGTGGTTGTGTTGCGCGCGGGGCGCCAAATGTTTCGAGCCCTGGGCCGCCGAGAAAGCCAGCAAAGCCTGCTGCAACGGGGCTTGATAAACGATCGATAAAGCGGAATCTTCGTAAGATTGGATCACGAGAATTGTAGAGGTTGATCAAACCGTCGACGCGATCGAGAGCCAAGGCGTGTTTACCACCTTGAGCGATCCAGTTGCGATCGACCGCAGGGGCAACAAAGGCGACTCGGTAGCTGGATAATTGATTGGAAGCAGGATATAGAAGTGGGGAAGAGAATCCTGGGACAGAGCCGCCAGAAGCGAAGTGCAAGCCGCCGGTGACGGCTCGTGCGCCGAAGGAGAAACCGAGGATGCTTACTCGCGATTGGTTTCCGAGTCGTTCAAGGATTTGAGCCACTACGAGTGCTTGGGATTCGGCTGATTGAGCATTTTCATAGACATCGCGAAGGGGGTGTGGTTCTCGTTCGCTGGGCCACGAGAGCATCATCAGACGGTAAGGCTCTTTGGCTTTGGCTTGTAAGTAGCGATTGACGATCAACACTCGGTCGCGAGCGTTGTTGCGTTCCATGAAGTTGCCGTGGACATAGAGAATCGTTAGGCGGCCATCATCGACAAGTGCATTTTCGAGCGAGTCAAGTTCCCAGCCGGTGCCGGGAGAGTGTTTATAAGGTCGGATAGGAAGGGAGCCTGGGGGAAGGCATCGGAAGCGGTCGGGGTAGTGCCGTGTGGATAGTTCCCAGACTTCGCCAAGTCCCTGTACTGGCTCGCAAACCGTAGAGTTGCTTTGAGCGAAAGTTCGCTCCATAGGAAGTAGCACAGCGGCGCAGAGAGCTAGGAGAAGGCTTGTGAGCACATAGCGTGTTGTAATGAAGCTATGGAGCGGAAGGGTGTAGAGGCGTCGTGTTAGCACGGGAGTTCCTTGAGCCGAGCGACAGGAAATCGGTCGCGGGGGGTGTGGTGGATGGGTTGGGCGGTATAAGCCCTTTGCACGGCAAACTCTAACACCAGCTTTTCAGCGGGGCGTTAGAAAAAGTTTTCGGATTGTGGAAAATATTTGCAACTTGATTTGCACGCACGGAGTATTGGCGTAGAGTTGCACGTCGAAACACCTTTTCGACCGCACTTGGTGCGATTTTGTAAAGGAGATAAAGATTCATGAAACGAACCACGTTAGCCCTAGCGGCCCTCGCCCTCGCCTTCTCAGGATGCAACAACTGCGGATCTTTGCGTCCAGCGAACTTGTTCGGCAAATTCAAGAGTTGTTTGCATGGAGCCTCGAACATCGGTGCACCTTGTGATGCCGGTTGTGAGGCTGGTGCACCAGCAGCGGGTCATGACGGTTGTGCGACCTGTGGAGAGACGGGCGCGAACTACGGCGGGTATGGAGAGAGCGTCATCGGATCGTATGAGACCCCGATGAGTTCGACCATTTCTGGAAGTGATGGGA
>CAIJIZ010000788.1 GCA_903820735.1 uncultured Pirellula sp. | reverse complement strand
GGCGAAAATGCCTCGCGAGCCGAACGATGCGTAAACCATTTCTCCGTCGGTACAAGCCGAGGCGGAAGCAAACCCGTTGGTCTCATGCGTCCCTTCATGGGGCTTGGCAACCACTGCTTCCTTCTCCCATCGGATCTCACCCGTTCCTCGATCCAACGCGTAAACTCGGAAAGACAACTGACCACTGCCCCCCGCCGGAACCGCACTGGTTAGAAATACTCGATCCCCCCACACGACCGGAGAGCCGGAGCCTACCCCAGGTATCTCCCGCTTCCATCGCAAGTTCTTCGTTAAACCAAACTCCCGAGGTGGTTTCGCTGTGCTGCTCGAACCGTTTCCTGTCGGTCCTCGCCAGTGTCCCCAAGGCTCATCCCCAAGCAGTGTTTCGGACTGCCCCGAAAGTCCCCCGGCGATCGTCAATCCTAGAATCAGAAATTGCTTTACAAGCCCGATAACAGGGCCCCGACTCCTACCGCAAATGGCACTTTTCATTCCAGCCTCTCTCCCCTCGACCGCTCGTTGTCCAATTCGCTAATCACTACTACATACCTCTACCGAAGAAATGTCAGTGTAACGAAAAAACGACTTCCTGGAGCGACATTAAGCAATTCTAATAGGATTGTGCTTGGTCTAGGACTCTGGTTGGGTTTAAGCTTTAGCTAGGTGCATTATTCGTCCGTGTACAGTATTGGTATGACCCTCAATCAAACATTAAATCAGTCGGTCGGCGAGCAGATGCGGGCGGAGGAACTCAGTCTTCGCGCAACGGTGCCGCCGTCGCAAGTCCCCGGCTATCGTATGGAACGATTGCTTGGTCAGGGTGCGTACGGACAAGTTTGGATTGCGACCAATTTGAACACGGGTCGCGCGGTAGCGGTCAAGTTCTATCTGCATCGTGCCGGGGTCAATTGGTCGTTGCTGACTCGCGAAGTGAGAAACTTGGTCTCGATGTCGGGAAACCGTGCGATCGTACAAGTTCTCGAGGTGGGCTGGGATTCCGAGCCTCCTTATTACGTGATGGAATACTTGGAAAACGGATCTCTCGATGATTTGATTCGGAACCGAGGTGCACTACCGGTGACGCGAGCCGTTGAGCTTTTCACCGGCATCGCGATGGGTTTGAATCATTCGCACGGTAAGGGTGTATTGCACTGCGATCTAAAGCCGGCGAACGTGCTGCTTGATCAAGACATGCAGCCCCGCATCGCGGACTTTGGCCAAAGTCGTCTCTCCAACGAGCAAACACCTTCGCTGGGGACACTTTTTTTCATGGCACCCGAGCAAGCCGATCTCAATGCGGTTCCCGATGCTCGATGGGACGTTTACGCCCTTGGTGCGATCCTCTATTGCATGTTGGTCGGAACGCCCCCTTACCGTACACCTGAAACGGTGACGACACTCGATACCGCAACGAGCTTGTCGGAGCGACTGAAGCGTTATCGGGATACCATCCACAAAAGCCCGTATCCGCGTGCTCATTATCGTGTTGGTGGAATCGATAGAGGACTCTCATCGATCATCGATCGATGCATTGCGAAGAAGCCCGATGATCGTTTTGATAACGTCCAACAAGTTCTCGCGGCCTTAGAACGTCGGCATGTC
>CAIJIZ010000787.1 GCA_903820735.1 uncultured Pirellula sp. | reverse complement strand
CGTTGAGGTTGGAAGTTACCAACGAGAGACGTCTGCTTCAGTGGATGGACGGACAACTCATCCGAGGGATCATCGATCGGTGCGTTTTGGGATTTGACGGATCGTCCGGAGGGAAATCAACGGGTGGGCGCGTTGTGCGCGCGGAGATTATCGATTTCAAAACGGACCTCAGACCGCAGAATGTCTCCCTCCAACAATGGATCGAGGAGAGAACTCAGCATCACAAGTTCCAGCTACAAGCCTATCGAAAGGTCTTGTGTCGGCAGTTCCGATTGCATCCCGAAATGGTAACGCTGAGCCTGGTGCTGCTTAGTGAGCCTGTCGTGGTGCCGATCGAATAGCTGCAGGAAGATGACGTTGCTGGTTTTCGATTACGAGGACGAGCACCATTTTCACGGAGTACGAGCACCATTTCACTGAGCATGAGTACAGCGTTGCAAACCTGAAACAATTCAGTGCTCGACACCAAAATAACGGAAGAGTCGCGTTTTTCAGAGTACAATTGGTTCGTGCCCCCTCCGACTACGGATTCTGGTATCTCGCTTAGTGACTTCGAAAGAAGCAATCCTGCAATTTGACTCATGGCATTTTCTGAAAACGACGCAGTAACACCGAACGATAATTCATCAAAAGACTTGAAGCCCAAAGATCAAGTCGCAGTTGAGTATGAGCATTCAACAAATCTTCCTGGCGTTCTGCAACAACTCAACCTTTCCGTTTTGATATCTACGTATCAGGCAGGAAAGCTTGTTGTGGTCGGTAGTTCTAATAATACGCCATCGTTCTCGTTTCATTCGTTTGATCAAGTGATGGGCGTCGCTGTTGCGCGCGATCAAATCGCTATCGGATCGCGTCGACAAATTCACTTCCTGAACTCAGCACATGATGTTGCACCCAATGTTCCTCCACAAAAATTTTACGATGGTTGTTTCCTAGCAAGGAATAGTTTCGTTACGGGTAGCATCCACGGCCACGATTTGGCTTTTGGAAACGAAGGCTTGTGGGTCGTAAACACACTGTTCTCCTGTTTGTGTACCCTGGATGAATCTTACAACTTCTTCCCTCGATGGCGTCCTCCTTTTATCTCTCAACTCATCGATCAAGATCGTTGTCACCTAAACGGACTTGCCATGGAAAATGGGGTGCCACGATTTGTCACCGTCTTAGGGCAAACCGATCAACCTGCTGGTTGGAGAGAAAGAAAACGGGATGGAGGAGCAATCCTCGATGTACCCAGTGGGCAAGTTGTATGTCAGGGGTTATGTATGCCCCACTCTCCGCGCATTCATCAAGGCAAACTTTGGGTTCTGAATTCGGGACGCGGTGAGCTTTCTATTGTCGATACGAAGTCTGGGCATGTTCAAGCCGTGGCAGGGCTTCCAGGGTATACTCGCGGTTTAGCTTTCTACGGAAACTATGCCTTCGTGGGGCTTTCTCGGATCCGTGAAACGAACATCTTCGGCGGGTTGCCGATCGGTGAGAACCCAGAGTCTCTCAACTGCGGTTTGGGAATCGTTGAACTGACCACTGGTCGAACGATTGCTACTTTACGATTTAAGACGGGGGTCGAAGAGCTCTTTGCTGTCGATGTTTTGCCGAATATTCGAAACCCAAAGATTCTTGGGCCGGCACCGGCGAAAGGTGAAGATGACGAAGTTTGGATTGTGCCGCCATTGAGCATGCATACCATGCAACCTCGACGTTCGCTCAAAGCGCCTGCGGGCTCCATGGAACATATCAGTTCATCGACACCTACACCTCGGCAAATCACGGTTCAACCACCGGCGCTCTCCGACGACTCGCTCGTCGCATTGACCGAGAAAATCCAGATTGGCGAACGAGCTCATGCGCAGGGCAACTTAAAGGAAGCTCACGATGCGCTTCGAGCAGCTCTTGAGATGGCCCCCCGCTCGGCAGATCTCCTAAATCGACTTGGTAATCTTTATCAAGACATGGGAGATCAAGCATCAGCGGTGAGTTTTTATCAAAAAGCCACCGAGGAGAGTCCTGACTTTGCGCCCGCACATCAGAATCTTGGTGTGCTTTGCCAAGTAATGAATCAACCGACGCTTGCCCTGAATCACTTTGGGCTAGCTCAGCAAGCCAATCCGCAGGCGATGAATCTTGTACTGGCGGCCAAGGTGCTGCCAATCGTCTATGAGAACAAAGAGCAAGTCACTTCCTGGAGAAAACGGTATGCGACATGTGTCGAAGCTCTCGTAAAGGACCGTGTTGAAATCGACACGACCCATGCTCTGGCCGATACGGCGTTCTATCTCGTATATCAAGGAGAGAACGATCGTGACATCATGAAGAACCTCGGACAAGTCTATCGAGGTATTCAGTGCACGGAGCGTAGAGAGAAAATCAAACCCTTAGGGAAGAAACCAAAGATCGGTTTTCTATCCACCTATTTCCGTGACCATACCATTGGGCGACTTAATCTTGGTCGTATCCAACATTTGGCAGGAAAGAATATCGATGTTTCGGTGATCTCATTGATGAGAGCATCCGATCCGATGGCTCAAGCTTTCAGTTCTGCGGCGGATCATCATATCGTAGTTCCTCGCAGCGTTGATGCGGCTCGAAAGCAAATCGCAGATCTGAAACTCGACGCCTTGATCTTTGCGGATATCGGTATGGATGCGATGACTCAAAGCCTTTGCTATTCCAGGATGGCGCCGATCCAAGCAGCGACATGGGGACATCCCGTAACGACCGGAAGTCCTATGATCGATTATTTCATTTCGAGCAAGTTGGCAGAGCCTGAAGATGCCAACGACCACTATAGCGAACAGCTCGTCGAACTACCTAACCTTGGCGTCTATTACAACCGTCCGCGTCTTTCGGGCCCTAAATGCACGAAGGAGTTCTTTGGCCTAAAACCAAACCAGCACGCCTACGTCTGCCCACAGACCGCATTCAAATTCCATCCTGATTTTGATCAAGCTCTGGCAGGGATTCTCGAAGCTGATCCCCTTGCAGAAATCATCCTGATCGACGGACGGGTTTCGGCATGGACTCAAGCCCTCAAGCACCGTTGGGAACGCACCTTGCCCGACGGACTGCGACGCGTGAAATTCTTACCAACGATGCCAAACCCGGAATTCTTGCAACTCCTCGCTTGTGCAGATGTTTTGCTTGATCCGTTCCCATTCTGCGGAGGTAACTCGAGCTACGAAGCATTCGCGGTAGGCACGCCGGTGGTAACTCTGCCTGGACGATTCTTGCGAGGACGCTTGACCTATGCGATGCTGCAACGAATGGGGATCACTTCATTGCATGCTTCATCGGTTTCCGATTACGTTCGGATCGCGGTCGAACTTGGGAGCGACCCGAGCAAGAATCAAGCTTGCCGCAAGCAAATCAGCGAGTCTGCGGGGGTGCTTTTCGACAACCCCGAGGACGTAAGTGTTTGGGAATCGCTATTCCAAGAATGGATTGGTTAGCCGCGTACTCCGTTAGGTTCTTCAGGCAATTTTGAGGGTGCAAAACCTAGCTTTTTCGTACTCAGCAAAGCGGTGCTCGTGCTCGTGCTCGTGCTCGTGCTCGTGCTCGTGCTCGTGCTCGTGCTCGTGCTCGTTGAGGTGGTGCCGTTTTTTGGGGCAACGCGGGAGCTTGCGCCGCTCATGCGACCGCTGAAGCGCTGTCACTGTCAGCCGTTCCGACATGTCATCGCGAAAGTACCAGCCAACGATCCGACGCGTATAGCGATCCATTAGCATGGCGCAGCATCCGATTTTTCGCGGTCTGCAATCTCGAATCGTCGCCAAGTTTGAAACGACGATCGATTGACCGAAAGAAATTCACAGACTTCACGTTCGGACGCGATCTGCTGATCAATGATCGAAGCAACTGTCGGATAAACATCGGCTACTCGTCGCGGCCGAAAATGATCAACGCTTTTTTTAAAACGTCCCTCTCTCTCGACGCGACGGAGTTCAATTTCCAACTCTTTCAGTCGAGAATCCATCGCACTGGCCATTGGGCCCGCATCTGCCAATTGCTGGCTTTTCCAGCGGCGGATAGTAGATGGGCAAGAAATCCCGAGGCGTTCCGCTACTGACTTTGCAGAGTATCCATCTTGGAGCATTTGTACTGCCTCGCGTTTGAAATCTTCGTCGTACGCACGACGTGCCTTTGCCTTCTTGGCCATCCTTGCTCTCCATGTGCTAGTGACTGATCTCTAAACCAAATCATAAGCTTCCGCGTGGCCCCAAAAAATGGCACCACCAGCCTGTTCCTTACCTAACATAAGTCCACAATAACCGTTTTTCAGCGGCGTACTCTGTTAGGTGTTATTTGTACGAAATCGTGCAGCGGCATAACCAACAACGCGTGAGGAATCCCCTGTAACGCTCGCACTCGTGTCGTACCCAAGTTCTTCGATCGTTGTGGTAACGCCGAGTTCCTTGAGTGTTTGAATGACGAGTGCTGCTGGAACGACACCGCACATACTGATTTCGTTTTCGCGACAAGTATCGAGCAACAGTTTCGCATCCCCGGACTTTAACGCATCGAGGGCCAAGCGATCTTTGCGTCGGTTCTCTTCATCGTTGGCGAAATGATTCATGTCGCTGGAAATAACTAACAAAACATTTCCTTGCGTCTCTCGCAATACATCGGAGAGCTGCTTGGCGGCTACTTCGATATCGGACCAATTGGCTCCTCCCATGGCGATGCACACCAATTGAGGGCGACTGGCTTGCGCACTTACGATCCGATCGAGAATAGGAAGTTGGACTTCGGCTCCATGTTCACGCAAGTGTGCGGCTGCATCGAGTTGCATCCCGGTGACACGAGAAGCGATTTTTCGACTAAGTTCTTGGTCGATGTCGAATCCCTTGGTTCCGGGAAGCTCCCAATGTTTGGCTGACGAGACGGACCAATCGGCACCAAGTCCGGTATGTTTCGGGCCAATAATGATTACGGTGGGAGGAATCTCGCAGCTTTTCCAACCCTGAGTTGCTAACTGACCGCTGTATTTAAGTCCCGCATGTGGAACCATGATCGCGCGTACGTCAGTTGCGGAATCGGATTT
>CAIJIZ010000786.1 GCA_903820735.1 uncultured Pirellula sp. | reverse complement strand
GAGCACGACGAAGAGCCAGAACCAAGCGATGCAGACGAAGGCCTCGATCGGCCGTTTTTGACTTGGGTTGAGTCAACTCCTCGGCCTCGCTGATCGCCACCGTTCGGACCCTCAATTAAATTCTATTACAGCAAACAACCAGTGGAGATCCTCTTGGAACGAGAAGGCGACGGCATTGATAACCCGGATGACTGGACTATGCCGGTTTCGTCGGAGTACATTCCCGAGCTAAATGATTTGATGCGCAAGATTGAGGATCGCTTTGATTCTGGAAATCCTTTGACACAGCTGGAACGCGCCGCTCTTGAGGTCTACGGAACCATCGGCCACGTCGAATGCGACAACCTCCTTCAGTTTTGGAACTCTGGATATGATCCGCTTCAGGCCATCGAATCATTTAGAATTGTCGGAGAGCACGAGGTTGCTGACGCACTGTACGCCTCCCGTTGGCTCCGCACTGTAGTAACTCGAGCGGTTGATGCGGAGTATCGATACCCGATGTCGGCTACAGAGGAATCGGAGTATCAACGACAAGAGGCGACTGTATATGCCCTTTTTATTGGCATTCCAACTCGACTCTACAACTTGCTCTCTTGTTCGACTCCGAAGAAAACCGGTCCGAACAATCCGATGGACCGAAGCGGTGGATCGGACGCTTCTTGATGCAAAATTTACTTGCCCCCGCTTGATCATCGGGGTCGTTAGCGAGCTTAAGTATGGCAAGAATTTGGACTGGAGATGCATGTTGCTATGAACTACTCGATGGCCAAGCCTCGCAATTTCGACACCGTATTGGCGGCTCGTCGTCATTTACTGGCACAACTCCTGCTGGAGGTCGGCTTCCAGTTCACCATGTAATGACACTTGATCTTGTAGACTGTCGCATACCATTTCAAAATTCGGTGTCTGGCGAGTTGCCACTGTTTTATCCGTTCCAATACGGAAGCAGCTTTTCGTACCGACTCGTCGATTCGGGAAGAATTGAAATCACACAACAACCCAACGGTTAATTCACGGAAGACTTCCCCTACGCAAATTACCCTGCCATCTTCCCCGAGTCCCGAATATCGTTATCTGAACGAATCGAAATAACGCAATTCTTTGCGGATCCACTTTTGAAAAAGGAATGGCAGAAAGAGGTGAAACACGCAGCTTCAGAGGAGAGGATGCTGACGGATATAGATCGAATAGCATTTCTAGAGGGTTTGATGCAAGGCCCTCCAAGCACGATCTGCCAAAACATTAGCTGTGACAATCAATCTATGACACTGCTGACCGTACTCAGAGCTGATACAGTCCCCGGATTCGACTTCTGGTCGGATGACCCATACGGTCCTGACGTTCTCATTACCTATGAGTACTGCCCGAACTGTTTTACAATACATACTCAGAACCAATGCGGCTAAAATGATCGCTAAGTCGGGTAAGGATGCCCGTTGCCGGGCACCCTCCCCACACCACCTAGCATGCGGGTCCGCACTAGGCGGTTCCACGAAGATGAGCAAGTTCGTTCGCCCTTCTGCAGCAGCCACCACCATGTGCCAGTATCTTTGAGGTGGTCATTTGGTATACTGACCCTAGAGATACCTATCTCGCATAGAGGACTTAAACCCCACAAACCAATGCCCATGACGGGCGTACCAAAAAATTGCAAGCAAGTGTTAGGCTGCCCGTTTTGACTTGCGTTGAGTCAACTTTCTCGGGCTGGGTGATCGCAAACGTTATCGCTTTCAACTCCTGACGACATATCTGATGGTCGAATCAAGCGTCAACTTTACACTCGCTGACCCAAGTCGCTTCGGGATGCTGCAGCGGGTGTTTCACGCACTCCGGGATGCAAAGAACGATGGCGCAATCGACGCTGATGACGAATCGTGGCGATCGTATTTCGACGACGATGCTCTATCACACTTTTGGAACCCAACTCCTGAGGAACTGGCCGACTGGACTCGACGTTGGCAGGCAACGCCTGTGGAGAAGCGATTCACCGATCCGACGCTAGAGACGCCGTGGGATTTTGGATCAATGATTGAGGCGTTTCACAATGGAGAATACAATTTGTTGCGGGTGACTCGCGTATCAGAGAACGCTGGGGCACTGCAATTCGAGGCTCTCGCGTTTCCTTACGGCGGCACGGGCTGCATGCGTGCGTTGGTTGAGTGTTTCGGCGGAATCGTCACTGGAGAGATCGACACCTGATCAACTCGCGATAACAATGCGGTGAACGGGAGCCGCCAATGACGCGGGCTTTGAAATTATAGGTTTTTGGCGGCGGCCTCGTTACCGCGGTCGTTCGTCAAATGCGCTGGATATCGGGACAGTAATGTAAAATGAAACCAATACTTACGAGCCAAGTGCGTCCCATGGAATCGTAAACGTTCCACGAAGGAAGCTATCCGGGTTCTTTCGTGGAGTTCGCAATGGCTCCTTTTGGTCTCTTCCGGTTTTTGTCGTGCTTTCGATTTTCATTTCGAATTACGGTCGAAAGCCGCACTGTGTCGCGAGAATCAAGGGACTTTGAGCCGTTTCTGCCCAGAGGGTTTTCAGACTCAAGAAACCTTACGAAGCTAACCAATCCTGGTCATTTGGTATACTGATCTCCTAGAGATACCTATCTCGCACAACTGAATAAGGGAAATCGAACTCAGTTTGACCCTCCGGTTATACCAACAGGCCGACGCCTCAAAACGTCGGCCTGTTTGCGTTTCTACGCAGTATTTTCCAGGGTTTGCACGCACTGGCCCAGTCTCAAACTCTCCCTG